>JAVVSI010000009.1:0-15632 GCA_036654315.1 Evtepia sp.
TACCTCCAGATGGCGTAATGGGTAACCTGCCACATCTGCGTATTATAGCTGATTTTGGCTCAAAATTCAATCTGTCTTGGCTTGACGTTTTTCATGAAATACGATAAGATGTTGTGGAATGTACGAGTGTCAACAAGATGACTCTCGTGATTTCGTAATTTTGACACGGAGGCCATCGGATGACAAAGAGAACTTTTTTGACTGCACTGACCCTATTGATGCTTTTTGCATTTGCAGGGTGTGGGGAGGCAGAGCCTACCACAGCGGAACCCGTCGACGAACGGATTGCAGTTGAAGTGCAAACTGTTACGCTCGGCAATATTTCGACAGAGAACAGCATTTCCGGAAAAATTGTTTCGGAAAAAGATACTTCGGTCTATGTGACGCTATCCACGCGATGTGACGATGTGTACGTCAAAGTGGGGGATACGGTGAAAGCGGGCCAAATTATCTGCAAACTGGATCTGAGTACCACGCTGGACAATTATGAGGCGGCGTCCCTCAACTATGAAAATGCAGTACGCAGCTATGATGAGCAGAGTGCGCTCCTGAATCAACAAGTCGCACAATGCGAAAAGAACCTAAATGACACAAAAGAATTACTCGCAATCGGTGCTGCGTCCCAGTCTGAGGTAGATGCCGCACAAATGACACTGAATAGTACCATGGTAACGCGTAATTCTACCCTCTCGCAATTGCAAGTCGGTATGCTGAATTATAAATCCAGCATGGATCAGCTCGCCGCAACCCTGAAAGATATTGACGGAAACGGAAATGTGATTGCACCGGCAAGTGGAACCATTCGGACATTGACTGCCGCGAAAAACAGTTTTGTTGCACCCTCAGCAGCGGTTGTTGTGATTGACTCGACAAGCGACATGAAAGTTTCAGTTCCCGTATCGGAGGCTTTGATTGCAAAGTTAAAAGTGGGCGATACTGCCAATGTATCGGTCAGTGCCATCGGCGCAAAATTCGACAGCAAAATCACCGCCATCGAAAAAGCTGCGAATCAAACAACGCAATTATACGGAGTGTCTCTGGCCATCCCAAATGAGGTGAAGGGTCTGTTGTCGGGTATGTTTGTGGAGGCCGTGTTCTATACCGATAGCCGCGCGGACACAGTTATTATCCCCACAGAATCTATTTTGATCGCTGCTGAAGGTCAATATGTTGTGATCTTGGATGAAAACAAGGTGGCGAAACGGATTCCGGTAGAAACCGGTTTAATCGGAAATGGAGTCACCGAAGTGACTGCAGGTCTTGCCGGTGGCGAAACGCTTGTGACCGTCGGACAATCCTATTTGTCTGATGGAGATGGTGTTCGGATTGTTGCGGGGAGTGACAAGACATGAATACTGCTTCATTTTGTATTAAGCATAAAGTAACGACGATCTTGACTTTCATTTTGATCTCTATTTTTGGCATTGTGTTCTATACGAATTTAAAGCTGACCCTGATGCCGGCGATGGAATACCCTGCCGCCTATATTTCATGCTATTATAATGGCGCAGGGCCGGAAGATATCGAAGAACTTGTGACCAGACCACTGGAATCCGCTGTTGCGACCCTGAGTGGTGTCAAAGATATCTCATCCAGTTCCTCCGAAAATGTGTGTACTGTCATGGTCAACTACGAGGATGGCACTGATGTCAACGAGGCGGCAACTCGATTGCGTGAAAAATTCAATGCGCTTTCTCTGCCGGATGGCTGTACCGACCCTGTTATTTTCAATATGAATGTGGATGAAATGATGCCGGTCGTTGCTTTGGCACTCATCGGCGAAAATTTGTCCGATTTGCAGACGAGTGCAGAAAAAGTAGTCAGTCCCGCATTGGAACGCATTCCCGGTGTAGCTTCTGTGATGATACAGGGTGGCGTGGATTCACAGGTTGTTGTAGAAGTGAATAGTGCGCGTTTGGCCGGCTATAATATGTCGATTCCCTATGTTTCCAATTATCTCGCCGCATCCAACGCACTGTTTCCGGGTGGTCAAGTCAAAAACGGCTCACAGAAATTGACGGTTAGTACCAACGGTCAGTATAAGACAGTAGACGACATTGCAAATACACTGATTCCTCTGCCGGCAGGTGGTGGAGCAGTACGGCTTTCAGAGCTTGCGCGTGTCTACATAGAGGAGGACACAAAAGAGGGGATTGCAAAAGTCGGAGATCAAAAATGTGTGATTCTCTCCGTAAGCAAGCAATCCGGCTCCAATGAGGTCGAAACGGCAGATGCCGTGCGGGAAGCGATGGAGACGCTAAAGGCAGATAATCCCTCCATTGATTATTTTGTTGCGATGGATTCAAGCGAATATATTCGTATGACAACAGATAATGCCATTCAAAACATTATTTTAGGTATTGTTTTGTCTGCGATTGTTGTATTCCTGTTTTTAAGACGGTTCGGTGCAACCTTTACCATTGCGGTATCCATGCCTTTCTGTATTGTGACGGTATTCCTACTGATGAACGCGTTCCATATCACCATGAACATGATGAGTTTGGGTGGTATCGCGATGGGTGTTGGTATGATTGTCGATAACTCAATTGTGGTTTTGGAAAACATCTACCGATACGCCGGTGATGGATATTCGAGGTATGACTCCTGCGTTTTGGGTACAAAAGAGATTGCTTTGCCGGTAACCGCATCGACGCTCACGACGGTCGCGGTATTTTTGCCGATAGGATTGAGCGGCGGTATGGCGGGTATGATGTTCAAAGATTTTTCCCTAACCATTGGATTTTTGATGATGGCATCACTTGGCATTGCTTTGACGCTTGTACCGCTCCTGTGTTATTTCCTGCTGGACGAGGCGAAAATTCGGAAACAGGCCTTAAAAGCGGCGGGGAAAAAATCAAAAGCAGGTGCAGGTGTTTCCAAGGTGAAGCAGTTGTATCTGAACATATTGAGATTTTTTATACGCAGACGTTTTGTTGCTGTTCTGGTTTCCATTGGATTGGTGGCAATTTTCACGCTGTCCTGTTTCTCGACAAAGACGGTTTTCATGCCTGAAATGGATCAGGGTCAGGTTATGATTGATATCAAAGCACCGATTGGTACGGAGCTGGAACAGACCACAGCCATTTCGGATCGTGTGACGGGCATTGTCCGAGAAAATTGTCCCGAACTCGAAAAGATGTATTATCAGGCAAGCCCGGAATCGGCCACGATTGTGTTGAATCTGGTTGATATGTCAAAACGGGATCGTTCTACCGATGAGGTCGCTGTCTCATTGCGTCCTTATGTGCAGGATATAGCAGGTTGTGAAATCACGGTGAGTGCCTATAGTATGATGAGTATGGCGAGCGGCGATAATATTTCGGTTACGATCTCCGGAGATGATTATGACGTACTCACGCGTATTTCAGCGGAGTTAAAAGAAAAAATAGCAGCCTTGCCTGATGCCGTGGACGTGGTGACGTCGGTAGAAAAAGCCACACCGTCCGTATCCGTCCGCGTGAACCGTGAAAATGCCGCACAATACGGACTCACGGCCGCTACAATAGGCACTGCTGTCCGTGCAGAGCTGACAGGTACAACAGCCACCGGTATGACCTTAGACGGAAATGATATTGACATTATGGTACGAGGCAGTGACACATCCGCACAGAGCTTGGATGCACTTCGCTCCATGCCGCTGTCCTCTTCGACAGGTGGCTATGTGCCGCTTTCCGCAGTAGCCGATGTCAATGTAAGCCTAACGCCGCAGACGATTACACGAAAGGATCAGAGTCGACAGGTAACAATCACCGGTGACACGATCAGCGGTAGTCCCACCGAAGTGGCGGGGCAGATTGATGGTATTCTGGCAGAATATGAGTTCCCGGAGGGGTATCGTCCGGACATGGGCGGCGCGTACTCCGACATGATGAAGAGTTTTAGGGATTTACTGCTTGCTTTGGTGGTAGCCTTGGGTCTGGTCTATTTCATTCTGGCATCACAGTTTGAGTCGTTTATTATGCCCTTGATCGTCATGATGATTTTACCGATTGCGTTTACCGGCGCGTTATTTGGTCTGCCGGTGACACAGAACGATATGTCGATTGTGGCACTGGTCGGCTTGATTATGCTGGCAGGTGTCGTGGTCAACGCGTCGATTATTCTTGTCGATTATATCAACGTAAGGCGCGCGGCAGGAGAGACAAAAGAGGAAGCGATTCTACACGCCTGCCCGCTTCGTATCCGTCCGATTATGATGACAACCCTAACAACCGTGCTTGCATTGATCCCCATGGCACTGGGACTGAGCGAAGGCTCGGAGATCATGCAGCCGATGGGTATTGTTATGATCAGTGGCATGACGATTTCGACGATCATTACCTTGGTCTTTACACCGGTTTATTACTCTTTGCTGGATAGTCTTTCAACGCATTCGCGCGGACTCTTCCGTCGAAAAAAGAAAATCAAACAGAAAGCAAAATGAGTATGTGAGTGGGCATAAGAAACACCAAAAGCATCCCAAAACAAAAATTTGGGATGCTTTTTTGATTCTTGTAAAATGGGGGGAGCCGCATTGTGTAAACGGTTTTAACCAAATATAACGAACGTGTGTTACAGCGGGAGGATTACAGATGAATGTACTGGATAAAATCAGAATGCAAATGAGTGAATGGGGGGTATCGGAATACCAATTATCGAAATTATCGGGTGTTCCGCAATCCACAATCAATTCGTTGTTTCGAAAAAATAATGTACCGACCATTCCCACGCTTGAAAAGATTTGCGGTGTATTTGAGATGTCACTGGCGGAATTTTTCGCGGAGGGTACAAAAATCAGTGAACTGACACCGGAGCAAGTCATAATGTTTGAAAAGTGGTCGAATTTAAGGGAGAAACAAAAGGAAATCTTGTTTCGCTTAATCGAAGAAATGAAATGAAACACCAACAGCATCCCAAAAACGAAAATTTGGGATGCTGTTTCATTGTAAAATGGTCGTATGGTGTGGAATGTTTTTAACCGTTTCTCCAATGACATCTGATTTTCACTTAATATTTTGAACGTAATTTCAAAAGTTCTAAATATTCGATCAGTGAAGCAATGTCCTTATCATCCAGAGTAAGAATCGTATTCATCAAATCGGCTACAGTTAGATTATTTTTCAATAATTGATTTAAAATATCATAATTATGGTAAAATTTTGTGCGTCCGAGTAGGTAGTCAATCGGAACCTGAAAAAAATCCGCCAATTTCATAATTGTTTGAATATCGGGAAAGTGCGCACCGGTTTCATAGTTGCTCACAGTGCTAACCGATACATGAATAAGATTTGCTATATCTTTTTGCAGTAAATTTTTGTCATGCCGTAGTTCCGATAAAATGTCTCCAAATTTCATTTAAAACCCTCCACAAAGTCACTTAGGTCATTGTAACTTGTTTCAGTTTTGCCAACTTATAGTTGTAAAAATTCGGAGATTTATGATATAATAAAGCTTAAATTTTAGTTTAACTAAAATTATTCAACTTTGATTGTAAGGAGCTTAAAGTATGAAAGTAGCGATTATTGGATCCAGAGGCATTCACTCTCTTGATTTATCAACTTTCGTTCCCGAAAATTGCACACTGATTGTGAGTGGTGGCGCAATGGGAGTCGATACGCTTGCAGAGCAGTATGCAGCACAGCATAAGATTCAAACCATGATTATCCGCCCGGATTACAAGAAATACGGACGTTCTGCGCCCATCCGGCGTAACAACAGTATCGTTGATCATTCGGATATGGTGCTTGCCTTTTGGGATGGAGAAAGCCGTGGTACAAAGTACACCATCGACTATGCCAACGCACAGAGGAAGCCGGTCAAGGTAGTCGTTATATGATAGCAGAACATATTGACAAATATCTATGTATGGTGTATCCTAACACATAGACGGATATCAATGTGGGGTGATACGATGAATGAAATTGATATTGCCTTGATCTGCAAGGCGATCGGTGATACAAACCGTTTACAAATCATAAAAATGTTGTCCGAGGGGGAAAAATGTGGGTGTAAGTTGCTGGAACAGTTTGAAATTACACAGCCAACGCTGTCCCATCATATGAGAATTTTGACGGACTGCGGTTTGGTGGCGGTGCGGAAAGAGGGAAAATGGTCGCACTATTCGCTTTCTTGTGATACGCTGGCGGCATTTAAGGCATTTATTGCTTCCTTGGAATGTTGTAAGGGCGGTGGATGTGCGTGCAAGTAATCTGGGATGTGTTCCAAAATGAGATCTTGGGTATGAAGTGGCTGAATGTTGTCATTGGGAAGTTGTTGTCGGCACTGGGCGTGGACATAAGCGCGCGGCTGGGTGCCGGTATCCGGTTTTTTATCTATGATACGATCAAGATTTTTGTATTGCTCACTGTGCTGATTTTCGTGATCAGTTATATCCAGAGCTACTTTCCCCCGGAACGTACCAAAAAAATATTGGGACGATTTCACAATATCACTGCAAATATCATTGCAGCATTGCTTGGAACTGTAACCCCATTTTGTTCTTGTTCTTCGATTCCCTTGTTTATTGGATTTTCGGGTGCGGGATTGCCTGTCGGTGTTACTTTTTCATTTTTGATTTCCTCACCGCTGGTTGATCTTGCCTCACTGCTTTTACTCATGAGTATTTTCGGTGGAAAGATTGCGATTGCCTATGTTGTTGTGGGTTTGATCTTGGCCGTGCTTGGTGGTACGCTGATCGAAAAATTCGGGATGGAAAAATATGTGGAAGATTTTGTTAGAACAGCAGGGAACATAGAGATGTTGGAAACGCCGATGTTAAGCCGCCGTGACCGTGTTATGTATGCCCGGGATCAGGTGCAGACAACCGTAAAAAAGGTTTTTTGGTATGTTTTGTTTGGTGTGGGCATTGGTGCGGTGATTCACAATTGGATTCCGACCGAAATAATTCAAACGATCTTGGGTGAAGATAATCCGTTTTCCGTCATACTCGCCACAGTCGTTGGGATTCCGATGTATGCCGATATTTTTGGTACACTGCCGATTGCCGAAGCACTGTTTGCAAAGGGCGTAGGGATTGGTACGGTGCTTTCATTTATGATGGCTGTGACGGCATTGTCGTTGCCATCCATCATTATGTTGCGTCAGGCGGTGAAGCCGAAGCTACTGGTGGTTTTTGTGGGTATCGTAACGACGGGTATCATTTTGATCGGATATTGTTTCAATGTATTTCAGTTTTTGTTGATTTGATTGCGCAGTGATCGCAGAGAGAAAGGGAGAAATATGAACTTATTTAAAAAGAAGCAAGAAACACTACAAAACGCGACAGTCAAGGTACTGGGGTCCGGTTGTGCAAAATGCAACCAACTGGAGGCGGCAACGAAAGAGGCACTCACTGCACTTGCTATGGACACAACGATTGATCATGTCAGCGATTTCAAACAAATTGCCGCCTATGGTGTCATGACGACACCGGCACTTGTCGTAGATGGAAAGGTGGTTAGTTTTGGCAAGGTGCTGAAAAAAGAGGAAGTGATGACGTTATTGCGGAAAGCGAGGGGCGTATGACTTGCCCAAATGTAAAAGAATGTGCCTGTCCGAAAGAAAGTTGTCCGCAACATGGAAACTGTTGTGCCTGCGTCATAAAGCACAAAAAAACAGACAGTTTGCCATACTGTCTGTTTTTGGATAATGAGGGAGACAAAAGTGTCAAACACTATTATGAGATATTGAAAAAGAGATTCTCTGCGGTCTGACTCATTCAAATGGATTTTTTTCTTCGTCGAGTATGGCTTTACGATGAAAGCTCGCAAAAAAAGGTTGATCATAGGCTTTGCGAAATGCAGTGATGAGGATATCGGGGTTCAGACCGGGGTTTTGCGCTTGGAGAATCAGAGAGAGGTGGAGGACGTTTCCCATGGGGTGAACGGTCTCCACTTTGTCAATCAGGGGGATCAGATCAATTTCTGAAAAACCGGTTTTAGATTTACTTCGTTTGGTAATCAGTAAAGTTTCTTGAGAGATCAGATCCCGAAAGGCAAGGGCGGCAGCGTCGGCGCAAGCCGATTCGAATTCCAAGGTAATTTCGTAGCGCACAAAGGCAAGCTGTTTAAAAGGACGCGCCTTTTCATAGCACCGCTGCACGGTAATGCCACTTGGTAAGGCGGCATTGATTTGCGAGGGAACGCTTCCAATGGTAGCACCGCCCTCCAGTCCAAATTCCAAGATCTCACATTCGCTTGAAAAGCCGAGCGGGAGAGGGAGGGGAATGGAGATATAGGGGTGTGGGTGGAAGCCGTTGGTATGACGAATGGAGATACCCGCACGGAGTAGGGCGCGTTGCATTGTGCGCATCAAATCGAGATGAGAGATATAACGGGCAGTACCCAATTTAGAAAAACAAATACGTAACTCAGGCATTACAAACACCTCCGGTACAAAATTGGTTTGCACCACAGCCGGCACACTTCACGCGGCAATCCGGTGTAATGACACCCTGATAACAGGCTTCGCGTTCTTTCCAAAGAAAATCGTCTTTCACGCCATCGGAAATGATTTTCCACGGGAGTAATTCCTCCCATGGCCGCGCACGATTGGCGTAAAATTCTGGAGATAGGTGACAGTCGCGAAAAGCCTGCGCCCAAAGTTCCGGTTGAAAGAATTCACTCCAAGAGTCAAATTTCGCGCCACGTTTCCAAGCCAGCTCAATGACATCAGCCATACGTCGATCTCCGCGTGCAAAAACCGCTTCTAAGTGGCTTGTTGCGGGATCATGCCAGTTATAGGTGATGGAGCGATTACGAAAACGATTGCGTAAGAGGGAGACTTTGCGCATATATTCTTCTGCGGTATCCTGCGGTTCCCATTGGAAAGGCGTATGTGGTTTTGGTACAAAGCAGGAGGTGGAGACTGTGATCCGTACACCGCGAGAACGATTGGGCGTTGATTCCCGCCATACTTGGTATACTTTTTCGGAAAGCTCCGCAATACCGAGGACATCCTCGTCTGTTTCGGTGGGTAGTCCCAACATAAAGTATAGCTTGACCGCATTCCAGCCACCGGAGAAGGCAGTACGGCAGGAAGTGAGTAGGTCATCTTCTGTTACATTTTTGTTAATGGCGTCGCGTAGTCGCTGAGAACCGGCTTCGGGTGCAAAGGTAAGGCCGCTTTTTCTGCCACTATGTTGGAGACGTTCCATTAAGTTCATGGAAAAGTTATCGGCACGTAGGGAGGGCAGGGAGATACTGACTTGATTGGGTTCACACCAAGACAGAAGCGAATCACAGAGTGGAAGGAGTTCTTTATAGTCACTGGAGGAGAGACTGGAGAGTGTCATTTCCTGATAGCCGGAAGATTGACAGGCTTCAATCCCTTGTTTACATAAAAGTTCGGGATCACGGGCGCGGACGGGACGATAGACAAAGCCCGCCTGACAGAAACGACAGCCGCGAATACAGCCGCGAAAGAGTTCCAGCATGACACGGTCGTGGACGATTTCAGTGGATGGTATGATGGTATCAATGGGGTAGTAGGCCGTATTCATGTCAGATACAATCCGTTTCATTACGACGGCGGGTGCGTCCTCGCGTGGCTGGATATTCTCCGGTGTACCGTCCTCGCGATAGGTGACTTCGTAGAGGGAGGGGACGTAAAGACCCGGGATCGTGGCGGCGGCGAGGAGCAATTCATGCTTTGACCAATTCTGAGATTTTGCCAGACGGATCAAATTGATGAGTTCACAGGTAACCTCCTCACCCTCACCGAGGGAAAAGATATCAATAAAAGGGGCGAGCGGTTCCGGGTTATAGGCACAGGTTCCGCCGGCAATGATAATGGGGGTTAAATCGGGGCGTGCGTCACTGCGTATGGGCAATTGTGCCAGATCCAACAAGTTCAAGACATTGGAATATGCCATTTCATAGCCGAGCGAGAAGCCGATCAGATCAAAATCGCGGATGGGGTCACCGCTTTCCAAACCGTAGAGGGGGAGTTGAGCCTGACGCATTTCGGCTTCCATATCATCCCAAGGTGCGAACACGCGTTCACACCAAACGCCATTCATTTGGTTCATGACACCGTAGAGGATACGAACGCCGAGATTAGACATACCGATTTCGTAGGTATCGGGGAAGCAGAGTGCGGCACGGAAATCGACAGTGCTTGGGTCTTTCATGGTAGCGTGATATTCTCCGCCGATATAGCGAGCGGGTTTTTGTACGCGTGGTAGGATCTGTTCTAATTTGTGGTCCATGGGAACCTCCCTAATTGTTAGAGTCGTGATGTGGGTAGTGAAGTGAAATGCGGGATGCTGCGATTTGAATGAGGGCAGAGACCAGGGCATCTGCATCCTCTTTTGTATTTCCGACCGAAAAAGAAATACGCAAAATGCCAAGAAGCACATCCGGTTGTAGTTTCATAGCCGCAAATACATGGCTTGGTTTTCCTTTATGACAGGCGGATCCCGATGAAACACAAATGCCACGATCACTCAAATCGCGCACTAACATTTCACTGGGGAAACCCGGCATGGAGATGGCGCAAATATGTGGTGCATCACCTGCTGATACAACGACCAGACCGGGAACAGTGCGGAGTGCTTGGAGGGTGTAGGTTTTCAAATGGTTGAGATAAGCGATATGTTTGCGTAAATTTTGTGAACCGAATTGACAGGCGGCGGCAAACGCAGCGATTTGCGGTGTAAATTCGGTGCCGGAGCGCAAATTATTTTCCTGTCCACCACCGCGTAGGAGTGGCCTTGGTTTGAGACCTTTGCGGATGTAGAGCGCACCGGAGCCTTTCATGGCAGCGATTTTATGCGCACTGAGCGTAAGAAGATCCACACCGAGCGTTTTCGGTGAAAATTCCATTTTTAAGAATCCCTGTACTGCGTCCGTATGAAATAAAGCAGAGGTACGATGCACAAGTTGTGCGGCATCTGCAATTGGCTGAATGGCACCGGTTTCATTGTTGACAAGCATGAGAGAGACGAGAACCGTATCGGGGCGTAGTGCATTGGATAGATCGGAGAGGGAAAAATGGCCGCTTGGATCAGAGGGCAGATAGGTGACAGCATAACCTTGCTGTTCCAGTGCGCGGATGGGTTCGAGTACGGCGGCGTGTTCGAAGGCTGTGGTGATGATATGTTTTCCAATGCGCCGCCCTAAGTTTGTGGCAATAGAGACTGCCCAGTTGTCGCTTTCCGTTCCACCGGACGTAAAGAAGAGTTCTTCGGGTAGGCAGCCGAGGGTGGCGGCAATGGTAGCACGATTGTTTTTGACTTGAGCGGCGGCAGTCAGCCCGAGACTGTGTCGAGAGGATGGGTTGCCGTATTGGGTTGTCATGACGTGTACGGCGGCAGAGACGGCTTCGGGGGAGACTTGGGTTGTTGCGGCGTTGTCTAGGTAGATTGACATCATTAGTAAGACCTCATATTTCAAACGAATGCTCTCATAGTATGGCTTTTTCGGACAAAAGTCAAGCGAGAACGCAAAAGCAGATGAAACGCACGGTTTCATCTGCTTATGATATTATACGCGAATTTCGGCACCGGGCTGTTGTAAGTCCATCATATACTTTAAAAAGATCGGACCTACATTCTGCGCCAAGAAATCGTCTACTTGTTCGGCAGAACAACCGATATAATCGCTGGGATCTAAGTGTTTTGACAATTCTTCGAGCGTCATCCCAAAAGCGGGATCATTTGCAATGCGTTCCAGTAAATCATTGGGTCGACCGAATTCTTTGACTTCCGCGCCTGCTGCAATGGAGTGAATCCGAATCCGCTCGTGTAGTTGTTGTCTATCGCCGCCACGTTTGACTGCGGCCATGAGAATGTTTTCTGTTGCCATGAACGGAAGCTCTTCCAAAATATGCTTTTCGATGACTTTTGGATGCACAATCAAATTGTTTGCGATATTTTCATAGAGGTTCAAAATTGCGTCCGTGGCGAGGAATGCTTCGGAAACGGAGATGCGTTTATTTGCGGAATCGTCAAGACTGCGTTCAAACCACTGTGTGGATGCGGTCATAACGGGGTTCATAGCATCCGCCATGACGTAGCGTGCAAGCGCGCATATACGTTCACTGCGCATCGGGTTGCGTTTATATGCCATCGCGGAGGAGCCGACCTGATGGGCTTCAAATGGCTCTTCGATTTCTTTCAAGTGGCATAGGAGGCGCAGATCGGTAGCGAATTTGTGTGCAGATTGTGCAATGCCGGATAAAGTGGATAAAATAGCGGCATCTACTTTTCTGGAGTAGGTCTGACCGGCAACCGGGACAACGGATTCAAAGTGCATTTCACGCGCAATTTTGCGATCCAATTCGCGCACTTTTTCGTGATCTCCCTCAAAGAGTTCCAAAAAACTGGCCTGTGTTCCGGTAGTACCCTTTGAGCCAAGTAATTGCAGGGAGGAAAGACGGTATTCCAGCTCGTTGAAATCCATCAGGAGTTCATTCATCCAGAGTGTGGCGCGTTTTCCAACGGTGACCAGTTGAGCGGCCTGAAAATGGGTAAATCCAAGTGTGGGCAGATTTTTATAAGTGACCGCAAAGTCTGCCAGTGCGCGTAGAATACGAACCAGTTTTCCGCGAATGAGCGTCAGTGCTTCTCTCATCAAGATGAGATCGGTATTATCGCCGACGTAGCAGCTGGTTGCGCCCAAATGTAAAATAGGCATAGCTTTGGGACACTGTGCGCCGTAAGCGTGGATGTGTGCCATGACATCATGTCTGAGTTCCCGTTCTTTCTGTTCGGCAAGATCATAGTTGATGTTGTCTTTTTCGCGTTCCAATTCGTCAATTTGTTCCTGATCAATTGGGAGGCCGAGTTCCATCTCGGCACGCGCCAAGGCGATCCATAAACGCCGCCATGTGGTGAACTTTTTATCGGGTGAAAAAATATAAAGCATTTCTTTGCTTGCGTAGCGTGAGGAGAGCGGGCTTTCGTATTTGTCTTTCATCATCATACCTCCGACAAAAAGAGTGCAAGGCGACGCAAACCCTCTTTGATATTTTCCATAGAAGTTGCATAAGACCAACGGACATAATTGTCAGCACCGAAGCCGGTGCAGGGGATGACGGCCACCAGACCTTTTTCTAAAAATACAGTTGCGAAGTCATCTGCATCGTGGATTAGGACACCATGCAATGTTTTTCCAATCAACTGATCTAAATTCATCATAGCGTAGAAAGCACCCTCCGGTTTGATGCAGCTGACGTTTGGAATTTGATTCATTTTCTCATAGATATAGTCACGGCGTTCTTGAAAGGCGCGGCGCATATCACAAATTCCGTCTTGTGGACCATTGAGGGCGGCGACTGCGGCCCATTGTGAGATAGAGCTGGGGGCGGAAGTAGAGTGGCTGAGATAATTCGCCATTACCTTTGCAATACGTTTGCTTGCCGCTGCGTAGCCGATTCTCCAACCGGTCATCGCGTAGGATTTTGATACACCGTTGATTAAGATAGAACGCTCTTTGAGTTCGGGAGATAGGGAGATAAAGCTGACGAATTTTCTTTGATCATAGACGAGGCTGTAATAAATTTCATCTGCGATGACATACAGGTCATTTTGTATGCAGACATCTGCTACCATACGCAAACTATCCACATCATACATCATTCCGGTTGGGTTGCTTGGGTTATTTAAAATCAGGGCTTTTGTTTTTGGCGTAATTGCGTTGCGTAGTTGTGTTTCCGTGAGTTTAAAGCCGGAGGCTTCTGTGGTATGGAGGACGACGGGGACGCCGCCGACCATTTGAATCAGTTCGAAGTAACTGACCCAGTATGGTGCGGGGAGCAAGACCTCATCGCCGGGATTGACTAAAGTACGCAGGGCGGCATAGAGGTTGTGTTTTGCGCCACTGCTGATAACGACTTCATCGGGTGTATAGGATAGGCCGCAGTCTGTTTTCATACGCGCACAGACTGCCTCACGCAGTTCTAAGATACCGGATGCAGCGGTGTATCTGGTTTTATTCTCAGCAATCGCTTGGACTGCAGCATTTTTAATATGGTCAGGCGTGTCAAAATCAGGCTCACCGGCACCAAAACCGATGACATCAATACCATCAGCGCGCATCTGTTTATAGAGGGCGTCGATGGTCATGGTTGTGGATGCCTGAACTGCCTCCGCTATGCAAGACAAAGATTTCATAGTTCCTCCTTCGGAACCATCTCGATTCAAATTGGATCGTCGGTTCCGCCCATTATTCTGAATACATTAAATTCTGACACATTATATGACGAAACTTGCAGAATTGCAAGCATATTTCCCATCCTTAGCTAAAATATGAATTTTAAAGCCTCTGAGATTTCAAATTGATGCAAGGTAACCACAGTTTTTCCATTTTTCACTTGAAGATTTGTAAAAAAGCGGTGCATTTTTGAATCGTTTACAGTTTGGAAACAATTTTCACAATTTATCCATATTAAACGTATAATTTTTTCATATTTATTTGGTATCTTAGTACTTGTGAGAAGCATCACTCACAACCTCATTTGTTTTCTCTCTACACTCTCTTTTTTCTAAACCTCTCTTTACTCTAGCACATATAAAACCGACGGACACGACTTGGTAAATCGTGGCTGTCGGTTTTTTTTGTGCGGGTTAGAGAAACCCAAAAAGCCGCTACTCCATTGAGCGGCGGCTTTGGATTCCCCCACTGCACGTATAGAATGTGCAGTGGGGATGCGTGCTGATTAGGCTTCTTCTTCTTTTACGATAAATGAGATCAGCAAGTCATCGGAATTGACGCGATCACCGGCTTTTACATAGAGCTTGTCTACGCTACCGTCCACCCTTGCGACAACAGTGGTCTCCATTTTCAAGGCTACAACGATCATCAGGGGCATATTTGCGGTGACGATATCGCCCTCTTTGACTAAAATCTGCTCTACAGTACCCGGAATGGTGGAACCTAAGTGAGCAGGATTTGCTTTGTCTGCTTTCAACTTACGGTCACTTACCACTTCAAGATTTTTATCAAGAATCGGGACTTCACGCAGAACACCATTTACCTCAAAGGTGAGCAGACGATTGCCATGACTGTCCGGTTCGGACATTTCCATGAATTTAATCATAAGCTCTTTGCCTTCTCCGATTTTTACAGTGGTTTCCTCGCCTTTGCGCAGACCATAGAAGTAAACGTGGCTTTCCAGACGCGTGACATCATTGTAAGCTTGGAAATGCTGACAATAATCCTCGTAAACTTTTGGATAGAGCGCGTAGCTGATTGCTTTTTGATGGAGTTGCTTTTGGTTAAAGCCCTCAAGGTCGAATTTTTCTTTGAGATGTTCTTCGATCTCATTAAAATCAACACTTGGCAACAAAGCACCCGGTCTGATGGTGATAGGCTCGATATCTTTCAAGACAATTTTTTGCAATTCTTTTGGGAATCCGCCGTCCGGCTGACCGATCATGCCTTTGAAGTAATCAACGACGGAATCCGGGTAAGATAAACCAACACCCTCTGTGAGGATATTATTCTGGTTTAAGCCATTTTTGAGCATAAAGATCGCAAAATCTCCAACCACTTTTGATGTTGGTGTGACTTTCACGACATTACCAAGCAATTCATTTGCCTGACGATACAGCTCTTTGATCTCCTCAAAGCTGTCTTTGGATCCCATTTCGGCGACCTGTGCAAGGAGGTTAGAATATTGACCGCCCGGAATTTCATATTTATAGATCTGGG
>JAVVSI010000010.1:0-15327 GCA_036654315.1 Evtepia sp.
AGGTTGGGACATCCTCACGTTTGACCATACGCAGCATCATGATTCCTTTCCGCCGGTCATGAAGAGACCGAGCTGTTCTTTTGTTGCGGTACGGGCATCGACGATGCCGCTGATACGCCCGCCGCATAAGACCATGATGCGGTCGCACAATTCCAAAAGGACATCCAAGTCCTCGCCGACATAGATCACAGCAACACCTGCATTTTTTTGTTCACTCAGGAGGTGATAGACAGTGTATGACGAGTGGATATCCAGTCCGCGTACAGGGTATGCCGCCATAATGACAGAGGGGTTGGAGGCGATTTCACGACCGAGTAAAACCTTTTGGACATTGCCTCCTGAGAGCCGTCGGACAGGGGTTTCGATGGTTGGTGTCGAGATTTCAAGACGATCTCGAATTTCCTCCGCTAATTTTTTGGCAGGACGGAGATTGATAAGCGGAGATTTGCCGTGTTTATAATTTTTCAAAAGCATATTATCGGCCATGCCCATAGAGCCGATCAGCCCCATGCCGAGCCGATCTTCCGGGACGAAGGCGAGGCGTACGCCAAGCTCACGAATTGCGAGCGGAGATTTACCAACAAGATTTTCAGAAATTCCCGTCTGGCTCAAATATTTGATTTCGCCGCTTTGCACCGGAAGAAGTCCGGCGAGTGTTTCGCAAAGTTCTCGTTGTCCACTGCCGGCAATCCCGGCAATCCCGAGGATTTCGCCGCTATTTGCAAAAAAGCTGATATCGTTGAGAACAGAGACACCCTCCGCGTTCACACAGTTGAGGTTTGAAATTTTCAAACGTGGTTTTGGATCTTTGGGTGGTGTACGATCAATATTGAGGGAGACAGTATGGCCGACCATCATTTCGGTTAAGGTACGAGGTGAGGTGTCGGAAGTTTGTACAGTTGCGATATACTCGCCTTTGCGCAACACCGCTACGCGGTCGGAAATCGCCATTACTTCGTTCAGTTTGTGTGTAATAATCACGATGGACTTTCCATCGTCGCGCATATTTCGCAAAACCGAGAATAATTTTTCTGTTTCCTGTGGGGTTAGGACGGCGGTGGGTTCATCTAAGATCAGGATTTCGGCGCCGCGATAGAGGACTTTGATAATTTCGACCGTTTGTTTTTCGGACACTGCCATATCACAGATACGGCGGTTGGGATTGAGATCGAAGTTGTATTTAGAAGTAATTTCCAAAATCTTATTTTTTTCATGTCCACGCGTCGGTAGTCCGAGTACAATATTTTCGGCGGCTGTGAATATGTCTACCAGTTTAAAATGCTGATGAATCATTCCGATGCCACAGGCGAATGCGTCTTTTGGGGAACGGATGCGTACTTCTTTGCCATCAATGAGAATCTGACCGCTGTCCGGGGTGTAAATACCGCAGAGCATATTCATGAGTGTTGTTTTACCGCTGCCGTTTTCGCCGAGGAGGGAGAGGATTTCACCGTGGTGTAGTTCGAGATTGATGTGTCGGTTTGCCGAGACACTGCCGAAGGATTTGGATAAATCGCGGAGAATGACGGCGTGTTCCATGGAAAGGTACCTCCTAAACTATTGCGCGCGTGCGCCCGAGTCTGACAAAAGACTTTATCTATCAGACCTGCGGGGCAGTGGAAAAAAGAAACGAACCTGTCGCGACAAACTCACGACAGGTTCGCGCAGAGCGATTAAGACAAGATATTGATTCCCTCGATAATCTTATCCCAAGAGGGTGCGGACGCTTTTTCACTTTCAGGATAGAATGTATCGGCCGCGACAACTTCTTTCCCCTCGACATCTTTGAGCGGTCCCTGGAAAACATGAAGAGATCCGTCAAGCAACAGGCCGGAGGCTTGATCAATTGCGGCTTTTGTTCCTTCGGCTACAACGGTTTCGTTCAACGGACTCAAGAATACGGCATTATCGGCAAAACCCTTACACCAATCTTGATCAATAGCTTTTCCGTTGATCACGCAGTCAAGTGCGTACTGGTAATAAACACCCCAATTGATACGAGCAGAAACCAGAGCTGCCTTTGGTGCGGCGGGAATCATATCGGCATTATATCCGACTGCCCAAACACCATTCGCTTCGGCAGTGGTTGCGGGTGCGGTGGTATCGGAATGTTGACCGATGACATCACAGCCGAGATCTATGAGTGCCTGCGCATTGGTGGATTCTTTCCCGGCATCGCTCCACTCATTGGTGTAGTTGACAAAGAGTTCGACGTTGGGGTTGACGCTTTTTGCGCCCAAATAGAACGCGGTAAAGCCGGAAATGACTTCCGGGAAATTCTTTGCAGCGACGTAGCCAAGCTTATTGGTCTTGGTTTTGAGACCGGCGGTGATTCCGGCGAGATAACGCGCTTCATGGATTTTTGCAAAATAGTTGTGTGTGTTTGCAAGCTCGTCGGTTCCGCTTTTCTGGCCGGTTGCGGAGCAGAATTGGATTTGGGGGTAATCGGGTGCAACGGCGAGCAAAAATTGCTCATGGCCAAAACTATTGGTGAAGATGATCTGACAACCGGCTTCGACCAACTCACGAATTGCGGTTTCACAACCGGCATCTTCGCTGATGTTTGCTTTGGTAATGACTTGATCTTTTGAGAGTTTGAGTGCTTCGATCGCGCTGTTCATACCCTCAATGTGGTTTGCGTTGTAAGGTTCTGAGGTTTCCCCAACGAGGACAAGACCGACTTTCAAGTCTGCAAGCGGGATGGATTTCGGTGCAGTGGCGGCGGGATCGGTATCCGGTGTTTCAGGTGTGGGTGAACCACAGGCGGCGAGGCCTACCATCATCAGGCAGGAGAGGAGCAGTGCAAGGATGCGCTTTTTCATACTATAGAACTCCTTTTCATAATCCTTTATATTATCTTGCTTTTTGGGCAAAATATAATAGGTTTTTTATAGAGCCGAATCACTGGGACAGAATACGACACCCTGTTCTTCATTCATGTATTGAATTTGGGCAAGGGACTCGACCCGTACCCCGCGTTCACGGATGCGCGTACCACCGGGTTGATATGTTTTTTCGATGACAATTCCGGCACCCACGACTGTTCCGCCGGCTTGTGCGACAAGATCAATGAGTGCGGAAAGGGCGTGACCGTTTGCCAAGAAGTCATCAATGAGCAGAACGCGGTCGGAGGGATGCAAGAACTCACGAGAGACCAGAATATCGTATGTTCTGCCTTGTGTAAACGAGTCGGCACGGCTCATCCACATATCGTCGGGTAAGTTGGCAGTTCGATTTTTTTTCGCAAAGACAACGGGTACATCGAAAAAAGTTGCGGTTAAGCAGGCGATGCCAATACCGGAAGCTTCGATGGTCAAGATTTTATTCACGCCACAGTCTTTAAAACGCCGAAAAAACTCACGACCGAGTTCCGATATAAAAGAGACATCCATCTGATGATTGAGGAAACGATCCACTTTCAAGATGTCTTTGCCCAGCACACGACCGTCACGGCGGATACGATCCTTTAAAAGTTCCAAGAAGCGGCCTCCCAAATCAAAAAATAGTTTTAGCAATATAGACACACCTCTTATTTTACAACAAAAAAGCGCATCATACAAGGGAGAAAAATTAGACAAAAATACAGCGAGAAAAGGGGTGCTTGGTCGACAAAATGCGCCTTAATTTTCTACAAAATGGAAGTGAAAAGAGAAGATAGGGAGGAAATAAAAATCTTACCTTTGGAGGCTTGACATTTTTGAAAATAGAAGTTAAACTGGGCGTGCTAGTTTCGCAAATATATTTATTCTTTTAAAATGGAAAAGGAGAAACATTTATGGATTTTCAAGCAATGTATAAGAGCAAGTTGACAACGCCCGAAAACGCAGTTAAGACTGTGAAATCCGGCGATTGGGTTGACTACACCTGGTGTGTCGCGCATCCGGTTGCATTGGACAAGGCCTTGGCAGCACGCGCATCTGATTTGGAAGATGTGAAAGTACGCGGTGGCGTGACCATGTGGATGCCCGAAATCTGCAAAGCAGATGACGCCGGTGAACATTTCACATGGCATTCTTGGCACATGAGCGGCATTGACCGTAAGATCGTGTCAAAGGGCATGGGATATTTCAGCCCAATGAGATACTCCGAGCTGCCTCGCTTCTATCGTGAGAACTTGGATCCTGTGGATGTCGTCATGTTCCAGGTTCCACCGATGGATCGTCATGGTAACTTTTCTCTGTCTCTGGCTCCCTCTCACTTGGCTGATATGATCAAACGTGCCAAGCACGTGATCGTGGAAGTCAACGAGAATATGCCTTGGGTCTATGGTCTTTACGATACAGAAGTCAACATCAAAGATGTCACCTATGTTGTCGAAGGCGATAACCCACCGGTTGCCTCTTTGGGTGCAGGCGCACCGCCGACAGAAGTCGATATTGCAGTCGCAAATCTGGTTGTGCCGCAGATTCCAAACGGAGCTTGCTTGCAGCTGGGTATTGGCGGGATGCCAAACACAATCGGTTCCTTGATTGCACAGTCTGACCTGAAAGATCTGGGCGTACACACAGAGATGTATGTGGATGCTTTCGTAGACATTGCAAAGGCCGGAAAAATCACAGGTAAGAATAAGGCACTGGATCCCGGTCGTCAGGTGTTTGCATTTGCGGCAGGTACGCAGAAGCTTTATGATTATGCCAATTGCAATCCGGATGTCATGGGCGCACCGGTTGATTATACCAACAGCGTCGTGAATATTTCTCAGCTGGATAACTTCATGTCAATTAATAACGCAATTGACGTGGACTTGTTTGGTCAGGTGAACGCCGAAACTGCGGGCTTGAAGCATATCAGCGGAACCGGCGGACAGCTGGACTTCGTCATGGGTGCTTATATGTCCAAGGGCGGGAAGAGCTTTATCTGTATGTCCTCCGCAATGGAAGGCAAAGATGGAACTCTGACGAGCCGTATCGTCCCAACCCTGACCAATGGCTCCGTGGTAACGGATCCTCGTTCTGCTGTCCATTATCTGGTCACGGAGTATGGTATCATCAATCTGAAAGGTTTGAATACTTGGCAGAGAGCAGAGTCCATCATCTCCATTGCGCACCCGAAGCTGCGCGATCAGCTGATCAAAGATGCAGAAAAAATGAACATCTGGAGAAAGTCCAATAAAAGATAACAAAGCGTAGAAATAACCGCCGCTCGTTGTCAAAACGAGTGGCGGTTTCTCTATCCCATGCACTGCGTTGCCAATCGGAGCGGTAGCGTGGTGTGGAAACGTGAGAACAATATGACCCATCAAGAATTTATGAACGAAGCCCTCGATCTTGCAAAAGAGGCAGGTGCTGCCGGAGAAGTGCCGGTGGGCTGTGTGATTGTGCAAGCGGGTGCAATCATTGGACGCGGTCGGAATCGGAGAGAAGAGGACAAGGACGCGCTTGGACACGCCGAACTCGCCGCCATTCACGCCGCTTGCCAAGCGAGAGGGGATTGGCGGCTCTCCGATGCAAGCCTTTACGTGACGCTGGAGCCTTGTCCTATGTGCGCGGGCGCGATCATCAACGCACGCATCCCCAAGATTTACTACGGTGCAAAAGATGAGAGACTGGGTTGCTGTGGCTCGGTTTTGAACTTATTCGAAGAGGATTTTAAACACAAACCACAGATTGTTGGCGGTATACTGGAACATGATTGTTCCGGTGTATTGAAAGCATTTTTTGAAAAACTAAGAAATATTTTTTGATTTAAAGTTTTCGTAACAAATACGCTCTTTTTTTGTAACAATACTTTGGTATTATCATCTTGCAAGAGATTAAGAGCTTCTTTTCATTTTAAACCTCACTTCAATACACCTCTAAGAAAGCAGGATCGAACCGTATTCGATTCTGCTTTCTTTATCATGTTTGCAAGCGCACGCCCATAGAATGAGGAAAAGGGGGCGGTGATTTGAATGCGATGCAAGGGGTGGCATTTTTGACGGCAACGGGACTTGTTTCGCAGGTGATTGCGTTCGCCTACCGAATACTGCTGTCACAGATGGTGGGTGCGGAGATGATGGGATTGTATCAGCTGATCCTTCCGGTGTATTCGGTTTTGTTATCGCTCACATCAGTCGGCTTGACGACAGCGGTGTCCAACTTATCGGCGCAGTATGACGCCTTGGGTAACACAAAGGCAGTGGCTGCCTTGCGTGATCGGGCATTACGTCTGTTCTTTTTGCTTGCGATTCTGCCCTGTACGGTGTTGGTGCTTTGCTCGGATGGTGCATCGGTGTTGTTATTGGGGGATGCCCGGACGCGTTTGGGTTTAATCTTACTGGTTCCCTGTTTGCTTTTGACCGGCATTGAGAATTTGCAAAAATACTATTTTTATGGCATTGGTCGAATTTTGCCGGCCGCGTTGACCGAACTTGCGGAACAGGTGATCCGCTCAGTGGCAGTACTTGGACTGCTTTTTGTTTTTCTCCCGCAGACTGCGGAAAAGATGGTTGGTCTGATTGTGCTGGGTATGATTATCTGTGAAATTTTTTCTGCAACGACGCAGACGATTTTATTTCACCGTTCCATGCGAACGCGTTGTGGAACTGCACCGGCGAATGGAGTTCTAAGCCGTCGTATTCTCAAAATCGCCGCACCCATTGGCTTGACCTCACTTTTGGGGAATATAATCGGATCTGCGAACGCTGTTTTCATTCCGCGCTTGCTGGTATGGGGCGGGATGGATGTATCGGAAGCGACGGCACGGTTTGGTGTTTTGTTTGGGATGACGCTCCCGATGCTTTTTTTACCAACGGCATTTTTATCGGCACTGGCGTTGGTGTTAACGCCCAAACTCAGCGCATCACTGGGCGAGATGACAGAGATCAGAAGGCGGATCCGAAAATCGGTGGCGGCAGGGAATTTTATTTTGATTCCCGCGCTCTTCTTTTTGGCTGTTTTGGGGCCGCAACTGGGAAGTGCGCTCTATCGTGACCCGCGTGTGGGGGACAATATGCCCTTATTGGCTTTGGGTGTTTTATTTTCCTGTTGGCAGACTTTATTGTCTTGTTCTTTAAATGGCCTGAATTTTCAGGCTTCGGCTGCTGCCATTGCGTTGATCAGTGATGCACTTCAATTGGGAATTACGGTGGCAACCGTTGGGAATCCCATATTTGGACTACGGGGCTTTGTTTGGGGGTATGTGATCAGTTCGGCTGTGGGAGCGGTTCTGTGTTGGAGAAAAATTGCGAAAGAAACGAAATTGAAATTACCTTTTTTCGAATGGTTTGCCGCACCCCTACTCGCCGCGACGCTTGCCGCTGCCTGTGTGCGGCTTTTGTATTTGGTATTGCTGGATGTGGGGCTGTCTGTTGTGGGGAGCGGGGGCGTGTGTGTGCTATTTGGAAGTGTGCTTTATATTGTGACCTTACAGGCGCAAGGAATAAAATATATTGAGCATGTCTGAACTTGCTTTTTCCTTAAAAAAAGCGTGTCACCGAACAAAATGGTGACACGCTTTTTTAGGGTGCAATCGTCGGCGCAATCTATAATGCGGTTTGTGCCAACTTGACATATGCTTCCGCATTTTCCACAGTATGTGCCACTTCTTCGGGTGTTACTTGCCGTTTGATTTTTCCGGGCATACCAAGAACCATGCTATTTGGCGGGACTTTCATACCGGCTGGGACGACTGCGCCGGCACCAATGATAGAGCCATCTCCAATTTCGGCGTGATCCAGTACCACGGCATTCATTCCGATGAGGCAACGATTCCCGACCGTACAGCCGTGCAAAATCGCGCCATGACCAAGGGTGACATAATCGCCGACGGTGACATGGTTTCCGAGGTCGCCGTGAATCACACAGCAGTCTTGAATATTACTGTGATGTCCGATTGAGATCCGAACATTGTCGGCGCGTAGTACTGCATGATACCATATGCTGGTTTCCGCACCGAGACGAATATCGCTCCCCTGTAAGACCGCACCGGGCGCAATCCAGGCGTGTTCTGATTGTGTTGATGTCATCGGTCTAAAATACGGACGCGTAATACACCGGTAATGGAGAGAAGATCCTCTGTCACAGCGGCAGTCATTGGGGAATTGACGTCCAGAATGGTGTAGGCAAAATCACCTTTTGCTTTGTTGGACATAGCCTCAACATTGACACCGTCCTTGGCGAGACGGGAGGTGAAGGAGGCGAGCATATCGGGAATGTTGCGATGAATCACACAGATTCTGGTCTTTGTTGTCCACTCTTGGGAAATATTTGGTAGGTTCACTGAATTCACGATATTGCCGTTATCCAAATAGTCCTGCAACTGGCGTGCGGCCATGATTGCGCAATTGTCCTCGCTTTCCGGTGTAGAGGCACCCAGATGCGGGATGGGGATTACATTTTTGTGTACAGCAACTTCATTGTCGGGGAAGTCTGTGACATAGTAAGCGACGTGACCGCGATCCAGTGCCTCAATCATATCCTTGGTGTTGACAAGTTCCCCGCGTGCGAGGTTCAAGACACGAACAGATGCTTTCATTTGTTTTAAAGCAGCGGCGTTGATAATGCCACGTGTTGAGCTTGTCATGGGGAGATGGAGGGTGATATAGTCCGCTTCACGATACAGAAGGCCAAGCTCCTGAACGTGCTTGACATTAGGGGAGAGGGAGAGGGCGGCGGGGACGGATAAAAATGGATCGTAACCCAGTACAGTCATCCCCATGGCGGCGGCGGCGTTCGCGACGAGAACGCCAATGGCACCGAGTCCGATCACGCCCAAGACCTTTCCGGTGATTTCGGGACCGATAAAGGCAGATTTTCCTTTTTCCACGACCTCTGTGATGGTGGCACCGGATTTTGCTTGTTCCCGAACCCACTCTGCGCCGCCCATAATATTACGGGAGGAGATGAGCAGGGAGGCAATCACGAGTTCTTTGACGGCGTTGGCATTGGCACCCGGCGTGTTAAAGACCACGATTCCGGCTTCGGAGCAGCGATCCAGCGGGATGTTGTTGACACCGGCACCTGCTCTTGCGATGGCGCGCAATTCTTCCGGGAAAGCATAGTCATGGAGGGCAGCAGAGCGCACTAGGATTGCGTCCTCGTGTTCTACGGTATCTCCGATCTCAAAACGTGTTGGGGTCAGTTGAGAAAGTCCTACTTTTGAGATTTTGTTCATTGTTTTGATGCGGTAAGTCATAATGCGAGTCCCTCCGTTTTAATTATTTTTGTCAAACTCTTTGATAAAGGCGCAAAGCTGTTCGACGCCTTCTGTCGGCATTGCGTTATAGATGGATGCGCGCATACCGCCGACATTGCGATGTCCTTTGAGATTTGTAAAACCGGCTGCGGTTGCCGCTTTGACAAATTTGTCGTTTATCTCGTCTGTTTCGGAATGGAACACGACGTTCATATCCGAACGAGAACCGAGCTGAGCGGGTGCAGTAAAGAGTTTGGATTGATCCAGTGTATCGTAGAGGAGAAGGGCTTTTTCGTGTTTGATCTTCTCCATTGCGGGTACGCCGCCTTGTTCATCAAGCCAATCGCAGACAAGACCGAGCATATAAATGCACCAGCAGGGGGGTGTATTGTACATTGATTCTTTGTCGATCATTGTTTTGTAATTGAGCATGGCTGGGGTATAGGCGAGTTCATGTCCCGCGAGATCTTCGCGGACAATGGCGACGGTGAGTCCGGCAGGTGCGAGGTTTTTCTGTGCGCCGCCGAAGATAATCCCGTATTTTGAAATATCGACCGCTCTGGACATAATATCGGAGGACATATCGCAACAAATGGGGACAGACCCGGTTTCGGGGATATACTGCCATTCGGTGCCATAAATTGTGTTATTTGCACAATAATAAAAATAAGAGGCGTCTGCATTGAGGTTCAGATCACTTTGTTTTGGAATATAGGTGTGATTCTGATCGTCCGAATTTGCAGCAACGCGGATCTCGCCGTATTTTTTTGCTTCTTTGTAAGCGAGGTTTGAAAAGTTGCCGGTAATTGCGTAATCCGCTTTTCCGGTTTGACTGATTAAGTTGAGGGGGATCATGGAAAACTGCGTTGAGCCGCCGCCTTGTAGGAATAAAATCTTGTAATTTTCCGGGATATTCATAAGCCGACGGAATTTTGCCAGGGTATCGTCAAAGATTTTCAAAAAAACTTTTGACCGATGGCTCATCTCCATGACAGACATACCGGATCCCTGATAATTGGTGATCTCTCCTGCGGCACGCTTCAACACATCCAAGGGAAGCATGGAGGGACCTGCGGAAAAGTTAAAAACACGTTCTTGATTAGGCATAAAGTTACTCCTTTCGAGTCTCCAAAAAATAAAGGTTACAATCTCACGATACCACATTATATATATTTTATCTGCTTGTGTCAATGGATTGGGCAACAATTTACACAAAAGACGCAAGGGGGTAAACTGCGGTTCAGAGATGCTAGGTCTGAAAACGATATCAGTTATCGTAGAACAGGGCGTTGAACTGTGCAGCGACAACAGTCATCCGTCAAAATTTCGAGCATATTAAAATCGTGGCAAACACGTGAATATCAAATTCATGTGGGAAAAGCAACGAATCCCAAAAAATAAAGGCGTATTTGGTCGCCTTACAGTTCGTAAAATAGATCAGTCTGGTTTGAAATAGTCCCCATACAGTTTGGTTTCAGGCAATTTCGTGAATAGATTTGCTTTTTTGGCAGTGCTGGTGTAAAATATCTGAAAGTGACATTTCTGTGATTTCCAAAAAAAAGGAGGATTTTTGATGTATACCTTTGCACAATATGAAGAAAGTGCGAATTATCTTCGCGCAAAACTCGGAGACTTTAAGCCACAGGTAGCGATGGTACTGGGGTCGGGTTTGGGCTATTTGGGTGATGAGGTGGAAGATGCCATCGTCGTACCCTATGCAGAGATTCCCCATTTCAAAGCTTCGACAGCACCGGGGCATAAGGGACAATTTGTATTTGGAATCCTCTCGGGAAAGCCTGTCGCGGTGATGCAGGGACGGATGCATCACTATGAGGGCTACAGCTATGAAGAAGTGTCTTATGCAGTGCGTGTGATGCGTCTGTTGGGTGCGGATACCTTGATTGTTACCAACGCGGCAGGCGGCGTGAATCTGTCATTTCGGCCGGGGGCATTGATGCTGATTACGGATCAGATTAAAATTTTCATGGAATCGCCCTTGCGGGGCGAGAATTTGGGTGAATTTGGGACGAGATTTCCGGATTCGAGCTATTTATACACGCCGAGTTTGCAGCAACTGGCAAAAGCAGAGGCAGAAAAGTTGGGGATCCCACTCAGAGAAGGGGTTTATATGTACTTCCCGGGTCCACAGTATGAGACACCGGCAGAGGTTCGTATGGCGCGTCTGTTGGGTGCAGACGCAGTGGGAATGTCCACCGCACCGGAGGTGATCGTTGCGGGACATTGCGGGATGAAGATTTTGGGGATGACACTGATTTCCAATATGGCGGCGGGTGTTTTGGCACAGCCGCTGAGCGAAAAAGAGGTGTTGGATGCTGCCGCTGCTGCACAGGAGCGATTTTCATCTTTGATTTTGGCTTGCTTGGCTGAACTGTAAGGAGAATGTTATGGCGATACTCATTTACAACTGCACCGCAGTTTTAATGGACGATGAAAACACGATTCTAAAGAACGCATTTATTACGGTAGAGGGGACACAAATCGCCGCAATTGGAACGATGCGTCCCATCGGCTCATTTGAACAAATGATTGATGCACAGGGCGGCATTTTGATGCCGGGACTTGTGAATGCCCATACACATCTACCAATGACGTTAATGCGCGGATATGGTGGCGGCTGTGATTTGCAGACGTGGCTGTCGGAGTATATTTTTCCGGCTGAGGACAAATTGGATGCCCGTGCGGTACGCGCAGGCTGTGGGCTGGCATTGGCAGAACTGATTGCATCGGGTGTGACAACGGTTGCCGATATGTATATGTTCTGCGAGGAAATCACGCAAGAGGTGGTTTCTGCCGGGATCTCGGCCAATATTGCGCGGGGAGCCACCCTGTTCGGGGATCACTTCGATTTTGAAACGCATCCTGCCTGTCGTGAGACCCGTGATCTGGTGGAACGCTGGCACGGCTGGGGGGATGGACAAATTTTAGTTGACGCCTGTGTCCATGGGGAGTATACTTCACATCCGGTACTTTGGCAGGCGATGTCGGACTATGCGGCGGAACATAATCTTGGAATGCACGTCCATGTATCTGAAACGAGAAAAGAACAGGACGAGTGTTTGGCACGTTGGGGAAAAACACCCGCTCAAATTTTGGACGATTATGGTGTTTGGAATACCCGTGCTATTGCTGCGCATGGTGTTTGGCTTACGGATGCGGATATGGAGTTGTTTGCAAAACGCGGTGTCACGCTGGTTCATAACCCGGTTTCCAATTTAAAATTGGGTTCCGGCATTGCGCGGATCTGTGCCATGCGGGATGCGGGGATCAATGTTGCCCTTGGTACGGACGGTGTCTCATCCAATAACAGCCATGATATGTTTGAAGAAATAAAGCTCGCTTCTATTTTGCAAAATGGCAGTTGTCTCAATCCTTCCGCTATTTCTCCGATAGAAGCACTGCGTATGGCGACGGTCAATGGTGGTAAGGCATTGGGGCGTAAAACCGGAAAGATTGCGACCGGATATACAGCGGATTTGATTTTATTGGATTGTAATAGGCCACACCTGCTTCCACAGCATAGTATCCTCGATCTTCTGGCCTATTCAGCACATGGATCGGATGTGGTGATGAATATGGCGCGCGGGAAGATCATATATAGGGATGGGGTCTTTTTGACGTTGGATCTTGCGCGGATTCGTATGGAGTGTGAACGGTACGCCTTACCCTTGCTTTTCGACGATCCGTACCGGTCGTAGGTCTGGCGGGGATCACCTTGGTCAGGCTCGTGGAGTATCCCATTATTATTTTTGAACCGGAGGAATCTATTTGAGCAAATCAACCCAACATAAGAGTACATTCTTTGGCGGAGCCGCGATTCTGGCGGTAGGCATAGCGATTGTAAAGGTGATCGGTGCATTATATAAAATCCCACTGGGACGGATGCTGGATGACATTGGCTTCGGTCATTTCAACAACGCCTATGCCATCTATAATCTGCTTTTGATGATCTCAACGGCGGGCTTACCCGTCGCACTATCGAAAACCATATCGGAAGCAGACGCCTTAGGTCGGCGGAACCAAGTCCGACGCGTGTTTTCAGTCGCACTGATTACTTTCCTTGCGCTTGGCACGATTAGTTGTCTGATCATGTTTATTTATGCAAAACCGCTTGCCCTGTGGCAAGGGGATGGACTCGCCGCACCCGCTGTACGGACGATGGCACTTTCCTGTTTCTTCGTCTGCGCGATTTCTGCATTCCGAGGGTATGCACAGGGTCACGGTGATATGATCCCCACAGCAATCTCACAAATTGTGGAGGCACTCACGAAACTGATTGTTGGTCTGGGTCTTGCGTTCTATCTGCTCCAGATGGGCTTTGATAGTAGCATCGCGGCAGCAGGTGCCATTGGCGGTGTTACGGTGAGTGGACTGGTTGCCCTGATCTTTTTGATTGTATTGCATTCACGCAATGCCAGTCGTGAAAAGGGGCTTGACCGTGCGGATCCACCCGGACATATTTTATCTGATCTTGCCAAGATTGCAATTCCGATCACACTGAGTGCATCGGTTGTCCCGATCACGACCTACCTTGATACGGTACAGGTGCAAACGCGTCTGCAAGATGCGCTGGGTTATTCAGAGTCTATGGCAGTGGGGATGTACGGCTGTTATCAAAAGGCAGTTACCATTTACAATTTACCATCCTCTTTCATGGTTGCACTGACCGCCTGTATTATTCCCGCGATTGCCGCCTGTATCGCAAAGCGTGATTCTCACGGTGCGGGTCAAATTTCAGAATCCGCCTTGCGTATGGGCAGCTTGCTTGCTTGCCCCGCCGGAATCGGACTCGCCGTGCTTTCGGGACCGATTATCTATCTGATCTATCCTGAAACAGATCAAGCAGTTGGTTCAGCCTGTCTGTTGACTTTGGGGATTGCATCCATTTTTGTTTGTATGATGCTGCTATGCAATTCCATTTTACAAGCCGGGAACCATGCCGGACTCCCAATATGGTTTATCGCCATTGGCAGTGCAACCAAATTGGGGATCAACTATGTTCTCGTTGGTTTACCGCAATTTGGGATTATTGGCGCACCAATTGGTACCTTGGTTTGTTTTGTGATGGTTTCCGTCATGGAGCTGATCGCCATAAAGAAAGTGATTCCCTGTCCGCCCAGCTACCGGCGCGTCTTTGTCAAGCCGCTCTTTGCCTCGCTTGTTATGGGTGGTGCGGTTTGGGCTGCGAATGGGTTCTTTACCGGTCTGATTGGTCCGAATTTCGCGGCGATCCTCGCTATTTTAGTTGGATGCGGCGTGTATCTCGTCATGATTTTGGCACTGCGGATTCTTTCCAAAGAGGATCTTGCCCTTATGCCAAAAGGCGATAAAATAGCGAAAATTTTACACATCCACGACTAACGAAAGAGAGATACCATGGTAAATTTTAAAAAGAAAGATTGTTACGACATTCAGGATCTCGAAGAAATCGTGCGGCTGCTCCGCGCACCCGGCGGCTGTCCTTGGGATCGGGAACAAACCCATGAAAGTATCCGAAGAAACTTTTTAGAGGAAGCCTATGAAGTCGTAGAGGCGATTGATGAAGCGGATGCCTCGCATCTCAGAGAAGAACTTGGCGATGTCTTGTTGCAAGTGATGTTCCATACGCGGATGGAGTCGGAACGGGGCGGGTTCACATTTTCTGATGTTGCGGATGGAATCAGCAAGAAATTGATTTTCAGACATCCTCACGTTTTCGCTGATGTGCAGGTAGCAGGCAGTGCGGAAGTCCTTACGAATTGGGATCAGCTCAAACGACAAGAAAAAGGACAGGAAACAAATACGGCTACCTTAGAAAGCGTGGCACGGAGTCTCCCCGCCCTATGGCGCGCGGAAAAGATCCAAAAGAAGGCTGCAAAAGTGGGTTTTGATTGGCCGGACGTGAGCGGTGCCATGGATAAATTAACAGAGGAATTCGCAGAGCTTGAGACTGCCATTGCGGAACAATCCAACATAGAAGAAGAACTTGGGGATCTTCTTTTCTCTGCGGTCAACGTAGCTCGTTTCGTCGGGAAAGACCCGGAGGTTGCGCTACAGCGTGCCTGCGATAAGTTTACCAAACGCTTTGCTCTGATGGAAGAAGCGGCAGGCGATGTGCGAATGGAGGATATGACTCTCACAGAACTCGATGCACTCTGGAATAAAGCAAAAGGAAAGAAGGATATGCGTATATGAACAAAGCGGAACTGATTCTCG
>JAVVSI010000011.1:0-15312 GCA_036654315.1 Evtepia sp.
ACACGCGACAGTCTGTGAAACAGGAATCTCGTGACTTTAGTCATGAGAGGTTCAAGTGTCGGAGGAAATGATTCCGGATTGGATGGAAAGGCGACGGAGGGGAGATTTGAAAAATATTTTTTACCATTTTTTTAAAAATAAATATGCAAAATTGATACTTTATACAAAAATATTTGCGTCAAAAAAAGACGGAATTTTAGGCTTAAAATTATGAATAAATATCCTATATAAAACGCATATTACTGCAAAAAAGAGAGAAGGTAACAAAATTATCGGAATGTATTCAACAAAAAGATTGTTGCGTCACTTGGGACTTAATGGAATTTTTAGCTAAAAAACGAACGCTTTACAACAGGAAAGTGGAAAATATCTATCAAAATATTCAATTGACAAATGCGAAAATTTGTGCAATGATTCGCAACGAGATTAGTTTTCCTACCTATTAACAAAGGAAGCATCTCAATCGTGCGCAAAACGGCTCTGATTGATTCTGAAAAGAAGCCGCTTGCAGGTTGCGCAGAAAGGTGGTGGCGACAGTTGGAAGAGTTTGCACAAGAGCTAATGCTAAAAATGAATTGCGATACTGCATTCACCATTCCTTTATTTGGCGGGATACCGATTCCGGAGTCGGTGGCGGTGACTTGGATTGTAATGGCATTCTTGGTAATTGCTTCCATTGCGCTGACAAGAAATCTAAAAATAGTTCCGACAAGCAAGTCACAAACGTGTGTCGAAATTCTTGTGGGTGCTATTTATCGTTTTCTAGGTGGAATCTTGGGAGAAGATGGGAAACGATATTTTCCGTATCTCGGTACAATCATCTTGTTTTTGTCAGTTGGAAATTTGACGGAACTGGTGGGGATGAAACCGCCGACAAAGGACATGAATGTCACGGTTGCACTTGCATTCATGAGTATTTGTTTGATTGAGTATTCGGGATGGCACAAAAAGGGATCTAAAAAGTTTTTGCGTAGTTTTTTGGAACCGATGCCTGCATTACTCCCCCTCAATATCCTCGAAATTTTGATTCGCCCCTTGTCGTTGTGTATGCGACTTTTTGGCAATGTCTTTGGTACGTTCGTGGTCATGGAGATGATCAAGCTTTTAATCCCGGTCATTATCCCCATTCCGTTCAGTATGTATTTTGACGTATTTGACGGACTGGTGCAAATGTACATATTTGTCCTATTAACCTCGTTATTTATGAAAGAATCCCTGGATGATTAGAACATCCCGGGAGCAGAAGGAGAAGATTGATTATGGCAACTTTACTGGCAATCGGAGCAGGCATCGCGGTTTTAACCGGCATCGGTGCAGGTATCGGAATCGGCATAGCGACAGGCAAGGCAGCAGACGCAATTGCAAGGCAGCCTGAGGCAGAAGGTAAAATCAACAAGACATTTCTCTTGGGCGCAGCATTGGCAGAGGCAACCGCGATTTATGGCTTCGTCATCGCCGTATTGATTATCCTCTTTTTGAAATAAACTGAAGGGGAGGCGAAAGCCATGTTAAGCATAAGTGTAGAGCTTGTTTATACGATCATCAATATCATCGTTCTGTTTTTGCTTTTACGACGTTTTCTGTTTCGTCCCGTGGTTAAGATCATGGAGGAACGAGAAAATTTGATTCGGAGCAATATTACCGGTGCGGAGGAACAAAAAGCAGAATCCGACCGTTTGCTGGAAACTGCACAGCTGCAAGTATCCGGTGCGGCACAGGAAGCGGAACGTGTCGCCGAAGAACGGCTGATGCAAGCGAAGCGGGATCAGGAAAAGCTGATTTTGGAAGCGCAGGCGGAATCGGAGCGATTGATACAGAATGGGAAAAAACAAGCAGAATTAGAACGTCAAAAGGTTCTGAGCGATGCACGGGCAGAGGTCGTAGGTCTTGCAATGGACACTGCCCGTAAAATAGCCGGGAGCAATCCGAACGAAGAGCAGGCAAGTGGCTTGTTTCGGGATCTTCTGGACAAAGTAGGTGATGGGCATGAATGAAGAGTGGGTCAAAAATTTCTTTGCCCAAAATCGGATTCTGAAAGCGTCGATTCGTTATGCGGAACGGCCTTCGGAAGCTGAGCTTGAAGCTTTGAAAAAGAAGCTAAAGACCGCAGCAAAAGCCACAGAAGTGATTTTGGACGAGAAGCTGGAGCCGGAACTGGTCGGCGGCTATGTCCTTCGAATTGGTGGCACTGTATTTGATAACAGTACAGCGGCGGCATTCGATCAGTTGGAAGCACAGCTTATGAAACAGCTGGGCGAAAAAGATGTCATCGTGATGATGAAGTCCGCAGTGAGTGGTTTCGATCGGTCACATAGCATAGAAGAAGGCGGCACGGTGATTCGTGTCGGTGACGGAATCGCGGCAGTCAATGGGATCTCCCATGCAGAATATGGCGAGATCGTTGCCTTTCAGAGCGGAATTAAAGGCATGGTGCAAAACATCGGCAGAGAAGAGATTCTTTGCATTTTATTCGGAGACGATGGCGAGGTTATGGCGGGCGATAAAGTAATCCGTACCCATAAACGCGCCGGTGTTCCGGTCGGTGAAGGATTTCTGGGACGCGTGGTCAATCCGCTGGGTGAGGCAATTGATGAAAAGGGCGATATCGCAGTTTCGGATTATTACCCGATCGAGCGGGATGCCCCGGGTGTGGTGGCGCGAAAATCGGTTACAGTGCCAATGCAGACCGGAATTTTGGTGATCGACTCCATGTTCCCCATCGGGCGCGGACAGAGAGAGTTGATTATCGGAGATCGTCAGACCGGAAAGACCGCGATTGCAATTGATACGATTTTGAATCAGAAGGAAACAGGTGTCATTTGCGTCTATGTTGCAATCGGACAAAAAGCTTCGACGATTGCGCAAGTGGTCAGAACGCTGGATAAGCACGGCGCAATGGATTATACGATGGTTCTGGCAGCTACGGCCAGTGACTGTGCGGCGCTCCAGTACGTCGCCCCTTACGCCGGGACTTCGTTGGCAGAATACTTCATGGATCAGGGCAGAGACGTTCTGGTGATCTATGACGACCTCACAAAGCACGCTATGGCATATCGCGCCTTGTCTTTGCTCTTGGAACGCTCCCCCGGTCGTGAAGCGTACCCGGGCGACGTGTTTTATCTCCACTCCAGATTGCTGGAACGCGCCTGTCGTCTGAACGAAGAAAACGGTGGCGGTTCGATCACGGCATTGCCGATTATCGAGACGCTGGCGGGGGATGTCGCAGCCTATATTCCGACGAACGTCATTTCGATTACAGACGGACAAATTTTTCTGGAAAGTGATTTGTTTTTCGCGGGCAATCGGCCGGCAGTGAATGTTGGCTTGTCGGTATCCCGTGTCGGTGGTGCGGCACAAACGAAGTCGATGAAAAAAGCCTCCGGTTCGCTTCGTATTGACCTTGCGCAGTATAACGAAATGAAGGCCTTCATGCAGTTCAGTGCAGATCTTGATGATGAAACAAGGACGCAGTTGTCGCATGGTGAACGCCTGATGGAGATTCTCAAGCAGCCGCTGTATCATCCGAAATCGGTTGTGGAACAGGTGATTATTCTCTGTGTTGCGCAGAATCGTCTTTTGAAAGATCTGCCAAAAGAACGCATCAAGGAGTTCTTCCCCAAATTTCTTGCTTGGCTTCCGATGAAATGGAGTGAGCAGATGGAGCATGTGGCGCAGACCGGAGTGATCACAGATGAGGAGATTGCATCGCTCTGCACACTGGCGGAAGAATACAAAAAGGTGAACGGCTATGGCGAATGCTAAGGACGTTCTCTACAGTATCCGGAGCATTCAGGATACGATGAAGATCACAAACGCCATGTACCTTGTTTCTTCGTCGAAACTCCGCCGTGCGCGAAAAAATCTGCCGGCCATCTATGATTATTTTGAAACGATGCAAAACACGATTCATGATATCCTGTGCTGTATGCCGGAGTTGGAGCATATTTATCTCAAAGATCACATAGATGACCCGCAAAGCCGACGTGCCTACGTAGTGATCACAGCGGATAAAGGTCTGGCGGGTATTTATAATCAGGCGATTATCAAGCTGACCGAAACAGAGCTTAGGCACTATCCCAATGCCCGTCTTTACGTTGTCGGACAGGTTGGTCGACGTTACTTTACAAAAAAAACGGACAGAGCCGACGAAACATTTCTATACTCGGCGCAGGATCCATCCTTGCAGAGAGCGCGCAATATCATGATGGATTTGTTAAATTTGTACCGTGGGGATCAAATTGATGAGGTGTTTGTGATCTACACGGAAATGATTACACAGCTTCATATTGAGCCGCGTATTTTAAAAATTCTACCCTTGGATCGTGCAGAATTTATCACGACGAAACAAGAAAACAGACCTCATATGGCGGATTTTTTCCCTTCGGCCGCCACAGTTATGAGCAAGGTTGCGCCCATATATATGTCAGGGATGCTCTTTGGAGCCTTGAACGAGTCTTATTGTGCCGAACTGAGTGCGCGTATGACTGCAATGGACTCTGCGACAAAAAATGCAACAGATATGATACAAGAACTTCGGCTACTGTATAACCGTTCCCGTCAGGCGGCAATTACACAAGAGATCACAGAAGTTGTCGGCGGTGCAAAGGCGTTTAAGCAAAAGAAAGCCGGGAAAGGAGAAAGCTTATGAGTACAGAGGCAAGAATTGTGTCCATCATGGGCCCGGTTGTGGATGTAAGCTTTCCCGATGGAAAACTACCCAAAGTAAAAGAAGCACTCACCGTGCTGTCAGATGGAAAAGAACTTGTGATGGAAGTCTCACAGCATTTGGGTGGCGATACAGTACGCTGTATTATGATGGCGTCCAGTAATGGTCTGTATCGCGATATGGAGGTCAAGGCAACAGGGGGCGGGATTACCGTTCCGGTCGGCAAGCATAATTTGGGGCGTATGTTCAATATGCTCGGTCAGCCGATTGACAATAAGGGGCCGGTGGAGGCAGAGGATTATTGGAGCATCCACAGGAAGGCACCGGGGTTTGCAGAACAGAGCGCAGCAGTTGAGATTTTGGAGACCGGAATCAAAGTGATTGATTTGCTGGCACCCTATGCCAAAGGCGGTAAAATCGGCTTATTTGGCGGTGCAGGTGTTGGCAAGACGGTTCTGATCCAGGAGCTGATCCATAACGTCGCGACGGAACATGGCGGCTATTCTATCTTCACCGGTGTTGGTGAGCGTTCCCGAGAGGGGAACGATCTGTGGACGGAGATGACGGAGTCCGGGGTTATCGAAAAAACGGCACTGGTTTTTGGGCAAATGAACGAGCCACCCGGCGCGAGAATGCGCGTTGCACAGACCGGTCTTACGATGGCGGAATATTTTCGTGATGTAAACCATCAGGATGTCCTTTTGTTTATTGATAATATTTTCCGTTTTATTCAAGCGGGTTCGGAAGTATCGGCACTGCTTGGACGTATGCCAAGCGCAGTTGGTTATCAGCCGACCTTAGCAAACGACTTGGGCGAATTGCAAGAGCGTATTGCTTCGACGAGAAATGGATCGATCACCTCCGTACAGGCGGTTTACGTTCCGGCAGACGATCTCACCGACCCCGCACCTGCAACCACATTTGCGCACTTAGATGCCACTACAGTGCTGTCTCGTAAGATTGTAGAGCAAGGCATTTATCCCGCTGTAGATCCGCTGGAATCGTCCTCGCGTATTTTGGAGGAGGACGTGGTGGGCAAAGAACACTATGAAACCGCACGCGCTGTGCAGGAGCTTTTGCAAAAGTATCAGGAGTTACAGGATATTATCGCCATTCTTGGTATGGAAGAGCTGGAAGAAAAAGATAAAATTGCTGTTTTGCGTGCCAGAAAAGTGCAAAAGTTTTTATCACAGCCGTTCTTTGTGGCCGAAAACTTTACGGGTGTTCCCGGTTGTTTTGTCCCATTGAAAGAGACGGTACGCGGATTTAAAATGATTGTAGACGGCGAACTGGACAACATCCCGGAAATAGCATTTTTTAATGTTGGCTCCATCGACGAAGTGTTACAGAAAGCCGCCGCACGCAAACAGTGAAAGGTGGCATATTATGAACTTTCATTTAAAAATTGCCGCCAGTGACCGCGCTTTTTATGACGGAGACTGTGAGAGTTTAATTCTCAGTACCGCCAAGGGAGAATACGGTGTGCTTGCCAATCATGAAGCTATGGTTGTTGCGATTGAGGCGGGTGAGATTCGCTATAAAACCGAAAAGGGCTGGGCGTCAGCCGTGACCGGAATCGGCTTCGCGTCAATCCACGATAACGCGGTGATTGTAGTGATCGACACAGTGGAACTGCCGGAGGAAATCGACTATAACCGTGCAATGCTTGTCAAACAACAGGCGCAGGAGTCTATGCAGCAGAAGAAAAGTCAAATTGAGTATTACCAAGGTCAGCTTGCGCTTGCAAGGGCAATGGCGAGAATCAACATGAAGAATAAAGACAAAGACAAATTAAATCGCTTATAAAAATGACGCGGCGGCAGGTAATCAAAATTACTTGCCGCCGCTTTTTACATTATTTTTTCAAAACAAAGGTTTCATCGGTTAATTCGTTGTAAATGCCGCGCGGTGTATAATGGGTATGCAAATATGTGTGGGAGGCTTGTCCGCCCGGTGCGCCCCATTCGCGGTAGAAGGTTTGAATGGTGGGATTTTCGTGTGCTTTTCGGAGTTGCTTGTGTTCGTCCTCGTGATACAGCGCGTTCATTCTCTTTTGACGCGTATCAAGGATATCTTTCGTGCGTGGCTGACCACCACCCGTGATACAACCGCCGGGGCAGCCCATGACTTCAATGAAGTGGTAGGGGGATTTTCCGGCTTTGATTTGTTCCATCAATTTTTTCGCACCGGACAGTCCGCTGGTGACCGCGACACGCAGTTCAAAGCCTTCGGCGGCGGCCCATTCGGGCTTGACATTTTCAAGTTTAATCGTTGCTTCTTTGATTTCTTGCAAACCGACGAGGGGTGTGACATGGAGGTCGGGGAAGGGGAGTTCACGACCTGTGAGCAGCTCATATACGGTGCGGAGTGCGGCCTCCGTGACGCCGCCGGTTAGACCAAAGATGTCTGCGGCACCGGTGGAAAGCCCCAGCGGGTGGTCAAAGCGACCTTCGGGAAGATTGAAAAAGTCGATACCGGAGCTACGGATCATTTCACCGAGTTCACGCGTTGTGAGGACGGCATCCACGTTGGGAACGCCATCATTTTGCATTTCTGCGCGTGCGATTTCCGTTTTCTTGGCTGTGCAGGGCATGACGGAAACCACGTACATTTCCTTGGCTTCTTTTTGAATTTTAGGGGCATAGTAGCGTTTGATGACGGCACCCATCATTGTATGGGGTGATTTGCAGGTAGACAGGTGATCCAACTGATCCGGAAAATGGTTTTCGATATATTTGACCCAACCGGGAGAACAGGAAGTCATCATAGGTAAGACGGCGTTGCCGCCATCCAAGACGGTTTTAAAGCGATTTAAAAACTCCGTGCCTTCTTCCATAATGGTAAGGTCGGCAGCCCAGTTGGTGTCAAAGACGTTGTCGAAGCCCATGAGACGGAGGGCAGAAACCATTCTTCCGGTTTGGGAAGTACCCGGCTCCAGTTCGAAGCACTCGCCCAGTCCCACACGAACGGCAGGTGCAGTTTGAACCACGACATATTTTGTGGGATCTTCCAAAGCATCCCAAACGCGTTCTTTGTGGCTTGTTTCGACAAGCGCGCCAACGGGGCAAACACTGACGCATTGTCCACAGTAGGTGCAGTTTGTTTCGCCGAGTCTCATATTGGCTGCGGGTGCGATCATGGTACGGAATCCGCGATTCTGTGCATTGAGGACAGAAACGCCTTGAATCTCGTTACAGACGGTCACACAACGACGGCACAAAACGCATTTTGTGTTATCTCTTGTGATGGATTCTGAAATATCCACAGAGCCGAGATTTGTCTCACCGGCATAGGGATCTGTAATCACACCGAGTTCCCGACCGAGTGCCTGTAGTTCGCAGTCTTGGTTACGCGCGCAGGACAGGCAGTTTTTGTTATGGTCGGAGATGAGAAGTTGGAATAATGTTTTACGCGCACGACGTACACGATCGGAGTGCGTATGGATTACCATACCCTCCTGTGCGGCGAGCATACAGGAGGCCTGCAAATTTTTTGCACCCTCCTGTTCGACGACACAGATACGGCAGGTACCGAATTGGTGAATATTTTCCAAATGGCAGAGGGTAGGAATTTGAATGCCGTTTCGTTGTGCGGCCTGTAAGATGGTGTTGCCCTCTTCTGCTTGACAGTCGATGCCATTGATGGTTAAATGAATCATTTTCATGCGGATAGACCCTCCCTCTTGACGGGATGAATCGCGCCGATACGGCAGTTGTCATAGCAAGCGCGGCAACTGACACAGAGCTTGACGTCGATGACGTGTGCTTGTTTGCGTTCGCCCGTAATGGCGTGTGCGGGACAGTGCTTTGCACAGAGTGTGCAGCCGATGCAGCGTTCGGGATCGATGGCAAAGACCGTCAGTGCCTTACAACTGCCGGCAGGACAACGCTGTTCCAAAATATGAGCATCGTATTCTTTGCGGAAGTAGCGAATGGTGGAAAGAATGGGGTTGGGTGCAGTTTGACCCAAGCCGCACATGGCAGTGTCTTTGATGACGTTGCCGAGTTCGATCAGGCGTTCCACATCGCCTTCTTTGCCTTTGCCACGCGTGATGCGAATGAGAATTTCAAGCATCCGTTTTGTACCGAGACGGCAGGCGACGCATTTTCCACAAGATTCATCTTGTACGAAGTCCATAAAGAAACGGGCGGTGTCAACCATACAGGTATCTTCACTCATGACAATGAGTCCACCGGAACCCATGATAGAACCCTTTGCGATGAGTTCCTGATAGTCCATGGGGACATCCAAGTTTTCTGTTGTGATACAGCCACCGGAGGGGCCGCCGACTTGAGCGGCTTTGAAGCCTTTGCCACCGCGCAGACCGCCACCGATATCGAAAATAATTTTCCGGAGAGGGATGCCGATGGGAACTTCGACGATCCCGGCGTTGACGATATCACCCGCGAGTGCAAACACTTTGGTTCCGTGTGCATAATCGGTCCCATACTTTGTGTATGCCTGCGCACCTTTGCCGATAATAAATGGGATATTGGCAAGGGTTTCGACGTTGTTGATGATGGTTGGCATACCGAATAGGCCGGCTTGGAAAGGGAGTGGGGGTTTTTGACGCGGTTCACCGCGATGACCCTCGATGGATTCCATGAGTGCGGTTTCTTCGCCGCAGACGAACGCACCGGCACCGATACGGATTTCTAAGTCGAAAGAGTAATCGGAACCGAACAGATGTTGACCGAGCAGTCCCTGTGCTTTTGCCTGATCCATTGCGGCACTCAAGCGGTTGACCGCGATGGGGTATTCGGCACGGATATAGACATAGCCTTTGGTTGCGCCGATGGCATAGGCACTGAGAATAATGCCTTCAATGAGTTTGTGTGGGGTGCCTTCAATGATGGAACGATCCATAAACGCACCGGGGTCGCCTTCGTCGGCATTGCAGACGATGTATTTTTGGGTACCGACTGCGTCGTGACCTGCCTGCCACTTGAGGCCGGTCGGGAATCCACCGCCACCGCGTCCGCGTAGGAGCGAAGTTTTGACTTCGTCGATGACTTGTTGTTGTGTCATAGAAGTGATTGCCTTATAGGCAGAGGTGTAGCCGCCGGTGGCAATGTAGGCATCCAGACTGCCATAATCAATGGAGCCGCAACCATCGAGTGCGATACGCACCTGATCCTTAAAAAAGGGCAGATCATCAATACAGGGGATATATTCCTTGGTATGGGGGTCACGGTAGCAGAAGCGTTCCGCGATGACACCATCCATGAAGTGCATTTTGAATACCTGTTCGATACATTCGGGCGTAATACCAACGTAGAAGGTACGTTCCGGCAGAATCAAAAGAACAGGGCCCAAGGAGCAGAGTCCGATGCAACCGGTTTCGATGAGTCCGACTTTATCATTGAGGCCGAGTTCCTGCAATTCGGATACGATTTGTGTTTTGACCTTCGCACAGCCGCAGGAGATGCAGCCGGCACCGGCACAGAGCAAAATATGGTGTTCGAAGTGATCGAGTTTTGTTTGGTAGTCCACTTGGATTTTTTCCAAGTCCTGAAGGGTCGTAATCAAGTCAATTCCTCCCATCAATACTGCGCGAGGATACCACCGACCGAGGTGGGAGATACTTGCTGGTAAACGTCGTCATCGACCATAATTGCCGGGGCGAGACCACAGGCACCGATACAGCGGGCGACATCCAGCGTGAATTTTTTGTCGGCGGTGACATTGCCGACTTTGACATCGAGGGCATCTTCCATTGCTTCCACAAGTTTTGTACCGCCGCGCACATAGCAGGCGGTACCGAGACAAATGTGGATTGTATGCGCACCGCGTTCTTCTGTGGAGAAGAAAGAGTAGAAGCCGACGACTCCGTAGACTTGGGAAAGGGGGATATCCAAACGGAGGGCAATAAATTTTTGTAACGCCAGGGGTAAGTAGCCATAAATTTCCTGAGCTGCGTGCAGAACCATAATCAGGCTGCCTTCTTTGTCTTTGTAAGCCTCGATCATCTGCGCGATCTTTTCATACTTGTCCTCTTCTGTGGTTCCGAGATCACAGGAGCACGTTAAGTTTTCCAGACTCATGCAGGATCATATCCTTTCTGTTTCAATTCCACGAAAAAAATAATTCATTTTGACACAATGTCGTGCTTTTCTTGCACGCATCCTACAATAACATTTTCTATAATACTAGAAAACGGGGCAGTTTGTCAATCTTAAAAATAAAACCAAAAAATCAATCAGAGCGAAAAAGTTCGTAAAATATCTAATAATGGGGGGAAAAGAGGGGAAAAAGTAGAAATTTAGATGAAATAACAAATTGAAAGAATTTGGTCGAAAAAGGAATAAAAAAATGAATTTCCCTCTCCTGTGAAAGAAGAGAGGGAAATTCATTTAAAAACGCAAAAAATAAAATTCAGCCGCCAAGACGAATCATTTCAGCGATACAGCGTTTTGCACCGCTTAAAATTTCGTTGGAAAGTTGGATTTCCTCACCGCCGGTGCCATTGACACAGTGGTAGACATCCATAAGCGTAGCGAGCTTCATATTGGGGCAAATGAGGTTTTTGGAAAGCGGGAAAAACTGTTTTTCGGGGCAGTCGAATTGGAGATGTTCCACGATACCGGATTCGGTACCGATGATAAATTCTTTTTGAGTTGACTTTTTGGCAAAGGCCATGATTCCGGTTGTTGAACCGACATAATCGGCGAGGTCAGCAACAACAGGGGGGCATTCGGGGTGGACAAGGAGGACTGCATTGGGGTGATTAGCGCGGGCGGCGTACACGTCCTCCACAGTCACACCGGCGTGGTACGGGCAACCACCTTGTAGGTACCGGATATTTTTTTCGGGCAATTGTTTTGCAACATACTGGGCGAGATTTTGATCGGGAATAAACAAAATATTTTTTGCATCCATTGCTTTGCAAATTTGCACAGCGGAGGAGGAGGTGACGCAGACATCGCAGACGGTTTTGAGTTCTGATGTGGTGTTGATATAGGCAACAACGGCATAGCCGGGAAAGTTGAGTTTCTGTTCTTCAATGAAGTTACGATCCATTTGATCCGCCATTGGGCAACCGGCATCGGGGGTTGCCAAAAAGACGTTTTTATCGGGAGACAAAACTTTGCAGGTTTCGGCCATAAAACGCACACCGCACATAATGACATTTTTTTGAGGTGTGTGAGCCGCTTCGATGCTGAGCCCATAAGAATCACCGGTATAATCGGCGACCTCAAGGATTTCCTGACCTTGGTAGCTATGTGCCAAGATGCAGATATCTTTTTCTTTTTTGATTCGGAGAATTTCTCTCTGAATGTCTTGAATAGTCATAGTCATAAAAAACTCCTTGCCCGTCTGTGAGACGCGGCATGATTTGGAAATTGACGATTTGTGTCAATGCCCAAGGTAGAATGAAACGCACGAAGCGTTTTTTGATTATTCTTGTTCCAGTTCCCATGGACTGAGGGGGGCGAGGAAGCCGTGCGATTTGAGTGCGGCTTCGATCATATCGAGACGCTCTTCGCTGCCTGCCTCTACGAGGTGATAATGGTATCCGCCGGTTGCGTTGCTCAAAAGGCTGGATTCTCCCGCGAGGAGAGCCGCGACATATTCACTGACATCTTGGCGGGAGGAGATATTCATTTCAGCTGTGACACGCCCATAAAATTTGTGGCTGATGCTGACATTTTGGACGCGTCCACCCAGATCGACGATGAGATTGAGTTCATCGCCTGCTTGTTCATCGGTGTGGCGTACCTTGATTTCGCGGGAGCAGCCGGTTTCGATTTGGAGGAGGTAGCCGCGATAGGTGGAGAGAATGCCGGGGTGTGAGACACGAATGACGGCCATATCCTGTACGATAACCTGACGGCTGACGTGGAATTGCACCGCCAGTTCTTTTGCTGAGATGGGAGCGTCAGACTGTTTCAAGAGGTTAATAATGTGTTTTCTGCGTTCGGTGACGTTCAAAGGCTCCCTTCTTTCTTAAGGAGTAGTGCGTTGGGGTCTGATGCGGTTTTTTAGATTGCGTGAAGATTTTTCATCGACAGATCCATAATGGGTGCGGAGTGGGTCAGGGCGCCACTGGAAATAAAGTCAACACCAAGGGAAGCGAGCGTTGCAATATTATCCTGCGTGACATTTCCGGAACACTCTGTTTGCGCGCGCCCTGCTATGATAGAAATAGCTTCCTTCATTTGATCTGCGGTCATATTATCCAACATGATAATATCGGCACCGGCTTCAGCGGCTTCTTTGACCTGTGCAAGCGTTTCGGTTTCCACTTCGATTTTTCGCACGAAGGGTGCATATGCTTTGGCAAGCGCGACGGCTTTCGTAATTGTGCCGGCTGCACCGATATGATTGTCTTTCAAGAGAACGCCGTCGGAAAGATTATATCTGTGATTTCTTGCGCCGCCGATTTTGACCGCATATTTTTCAAAGATACGGTTATTCGGTGTTGTTTTTCTTGTGTCCAGCAAAATAGTTTTGCTCTCTTTCAAAAGAGAAACCATTGTACGCGTATAGGTGGCAATACCGCTCATTCTCTGCAAATAATTGAGGGCAACACGTTCGCCCGAGAGCAGGACACGGATATCGCCGGTTATAGTTGCCATCAACTGTCCTTTTTTGACGGCATCGCCATCTTTGCAGGTAAATTCAATTTGTGTTTTGTCATCAAGGATCTGAAAGACGCGGGCAAAGACCGACAGACCGGCAATGATACCCTCTTCTTTACAGATCAGTTGCACCTCACCTTGACAGGGGAGGGGCATGACGGCATTGGTGGATACGTCCTCACTGGTAATGTCTTCACGCAGAGCCAGGCGGATCAACTCATCGGCCTGCAAAAGCATGGTGATTTCATTCATGGCTGTTTTGCATCCTTTCGATTTCCTTTAAGACGAGGTCGCGGTAGCGGGAGAGCAGGGTTTTGGGATCTCTGTACAGGCTGAGATCAACGCGATCTGTGGGACAGCCACCGACATGGCTTTGGCCAAAGACGATGTCCTGTGCGGCACGCTGGGCGAATACGAGAGACTCTAAAAGTGAGTTACTCGCGAGCCGATTCAATCCGTGTACGCCGTTGCAGCTGGTTTCGCCGCAGGCATAGAGTCCGCGCATGGAGGTTTGACTGCCGAGGTTGACTTTGATACCGCCCATGAAATAATGTTGAGCGGGAACCACGGGAATGGGTTCGTCTAATACATTGATTCCTTCTTCTAAGCAGTGACGATAGATGTTAGGAAAATGCCCCAATATTGTCTCACGCCCCAGCGGACGCATATCTTCCCAAACAAATAGCGTATCATCGAGATCCATTTGTTTGAGGATCTTTTTTGTGAGTACGTCACGCGGCAGGAGTTCGTCCGTAAAACGCTGCATATTTTTGTCATATAGCAGTGCGCCTTCGCCGCGTACGGATTCGGAGATAAGGAAGCGTCTGCCGGGTTTTTTGGAATAGAGGGTTGTGGGATGGATTTGGATATAATCCATATGCTCCAACTCCACGCCGTTTTGCAAAGCGATGGCAAGTGCGTCCCCGGTGATATGGGGAAAGTTTGTAGAGTTTTGAAAGAGTCCGCCGAGTCCGCCGCAGCATAAGACGACAATGGAAGCCGGAATGACTTCGGGATCTCCGGCATCGTTGGAGACAACAAGCCCGCCACAGCGGTTCTCCTCCGCAACGAGATCCAACATGGTCAAATGCTCACGCATGGTGACATTCGGAAGTTTTTGTACTGCAAGCAGTAACTTGGCAGTGATTTCTCTGCCTGTGGTGTCCTCATGGAACATGATACGCGGTTGAGAATGTGCGCCCTCTCGTGTAAAGGCCGTATTGCCGTCTGGATCTTTGTCAAATTCAACGCCGTAGCCGATGAGATCCTGTATGACAGAATTGGAACTTCTAATCATAAGATCGACAGATTTTGGATTGTTTTCATTGTGGCCGGCACGCATGGTGTCGTCAAAAAAGGAATTGTAGTCTTCTTCTCCGCGCAGGACACAGATGCCGCCCTGTGCGAGGAAGGAGTCAGATTCATCAAGTTTTCCTTTGGTAATCAACAACACCTGAAGATTGCTTGGGAGATTCAAGGCACAGAATAGCCCTGCCGCGCCGGTGCCGACAATTACAACGTCATAGTCATGATTCATTATAAGTCAACTCACTTCACTTTTTTAGAGCTCGTCCGAAATAGAGATTCAAACGATGTGGATGGGCGGGATCATTGGCAGTCATTATAGCATATGTCCTTTCAGTTGACAAGACATATGGAAATATTCCTTTTTAAAGAAAAATCGGAAGAAATAAGATTGATTTGTATGGTTTGTTGGTTGAAAAAGAGGGGAAAATGTTATACAATAGAAAAGTCAAGAAAAAAAGAAAGCGTGAATATATGCCGGATAAAGATTTCAATGCGCGATTTTGCGCGGCACGCCGATGTGCAATCGCCAAAAGCTTCTCGGGTTTGAACCCGCAACAACAAGAAGGCGTACTGTCAACCGAAGGCCCTCTCCTCCTATTGGCGGGCGCGGGAAGCGGGAAAACAACTGTACTCATTCACCGTATCGCAAATATACTGAAATATGGCAAGGGCTCAGATTCCGATTTTGTCCCAAGTGGCGTGACGGAGGATGATATCAACTTTTTGGAAACATGGAATGGGGAAGCGGACAGCGCA
>JAVVSI010000012.1:0-15227 GCA_036654315.1 Evtepia sp.
GACGGCGAGGGTGATGGTATTTTTATGAATGGCATCGACGTATTTTTTCTGACCTATGGTTTTGGCTTTGATTGGTTTCCCTTTTGAGGTGACGCATAGGACACCGCGTGCCAATTCTTCGATTCTGGTTTCGTTCCCTGATTTGACAAGTCCGATGAGATAACGCACAGTCTGTTCGGTGATAGGTTCTCCTTGTGCGGAGAGGCGGAGTAGACCTTCGACGGCTTTGACGGCGAGCATGACGGCTTCTGCCTCTCCCGAGATTTTCAGTTCGGAATCACGGCTGATGACGGAGACATGAAGTTCTTGCTCAAGCATACGCATATTTTCATCAAAGGAGCCGAAAATATCAATCGCTTCTTCGACTCGTTCGATACTGATGGTTTGTTCTATCATGAAAGCTCCTCACTATTTGGTATTTGAATTGCAACGGTACGACCGATTTGTTCGATACACTCGGCAGTCAAGGTGACAAAGAGAAAATTTTGGTCTCGTTGTGTCAAAAATTTACTGTCAATGACCTCGCCCGCATCCAGTCTTTCTTTTAAAGTTTGCAGGAGTTGATCTTTTAGGAGGATCTCTGCGGTTGAGAGATCTATCTCCTGATAGGAGATGTGATATGGGCGCATGGTTTCGAGTTGAAAACGGAATGGGATCGTTGTGCCGTCCGGCAAAGACCAAGTTTTCGTTTTTGTTATTTTATCATACATTGGGTCTGAAATTCTACTCTTTCCGAAAAAATTGATTCTTCTTCCGAAAAAGTCGAGAGAAAGGCGATAAAATTCCTGATTTGACGGTTGTTTGATGGCAGTGGAGAGTGGGATCTTTGCGGTTATGGTACGAAAGGTACGCGCAATGACACGCCCTTGTGCGTGTGTGAGGACGGTGCCGAGATCCATTGTACCATACTCCGGTTCTTTGATATCCATTTCGCCCGCGATCAAAATGTCGCCCTCGATGACAGTATCCCCTTCTTTGAACATAGCTTCCCCGGTTCTTACCTCCATATGCTGTATGATTCCGGTTGCGGCGGCGCGTACATCGGTGGGGAGGTTTTCTTTTACAATTTTTGGGGTTGGTGTGCGTTCGCGCACGATGACTTCTGCGCGGACACCGTGTAGGTTCAGGGAAAAGAAAGAGAGTTCATCCATCGCGAGGAGCATATGGTGAGATAGTTCACGTCGCGGGATATTGGGACCATATACACCGATTGTGACCCCTTGTCGTCGGAGTTCAGATAAGATGGCGGCATTGGAAACGGATTCGTTGCCCACAATATCAATGACGAAAATGAAACGGGAGAAGATACAAATGGAGAGAAGAAACAGGAATAGGCCGAGTAGGAGGGCGTGGCGTTTGCGAAATCGCAGGAGGAAAAAGGGGAGGCCGGATTTTTTTTCTGTTTGAATTTCACATTGCGCTTTGCTTTCGAGGGCTTTGACTTTTGCAAAATAGCCGGTTGGGATTTCGATTAAGAAGTGAAATGCATCTATTTTTTGTATTTTGTAAAAGTCGATGCCGTGTTTGCAGCAAAGATTGAGCATCTGTTCGGGTTCCACACCGGTGATACGAATGGTGATGCTGCCGCGTAGGAAGCGGATCAGTGGATTCATATATGCGCGCCTCCCATCAAATGCGTTCCAGACCTAGGATGGAACCGGATATCAAAAGTTCACGCGCACGCATGGCACGGATTTCGAGCTCTTTGCCCCAAATTCGCAGCACCCATTTTCCGGCATCCACGTGAATTTCCTCGCGACTGTAGGATAAAATTCCGCAGTAGTTTTCCATACGCAGTGTGCGGTGTCCTGTCAGTTCGAGATAGGGGAGGCCGGTTGCTGTGTCGAGGGGGAGATCGAATCGTACGGAAGCCTTTTCTACAAATGACATTTGCAAACTCCTTTCACCCGGCTTACAGGTCTCAAAATTAAAGGTTATCAAAAAGTATATGAAAAAAGAGCAGACAGTTTGCCTGTCCGCTCTTGATAAGTTCATAATTTTTGAGATAGATGAATCCTGTGATGTGCTTAGGGGAACATAGTTGGCTTGCGATTTTCCATTTCCGTATAAGGCACCTTTTTGATTACGGCGCGATAAGCGGGGCGCATAATCCGCTTTCCGGTTACGACTTCCTCAATACGGTTTGCACACCAACCGGCAATCCTTGCGGTAGCGAAAAGTGGGGTATAGAGATCCTGTGGAATTCCGAGCATACGATAGACCATACCGGCATACAGATCGACATTCGCACACATAGGGATGTCGTCTCTCTTATGCTCCATGACCAAGGGAATTCCCAAGGTTTCGATTTTTTCCAACAGCTCAAAATCGTCCCCCAAACCTTTCGTCTCTGCCATGTCGCGTGCGTAGCGTTTCAAAAGCACCGCGCGCGGATCAGAGAGGGTATAGACCGCATGACCGAGGCCATATATTTTTCCGGAACGATCTCCGGCTTCTTTTTTTAATAGTTTTGACAAATAGTCACGGATTGCACCGTCGTCCTTCACATCGCTGACATTCTCTTTTAGGTTGTTGAACATCTGCATGACTTTGGCGTTTGCACCGCCATGCAAAGGACCTTTGAGGGAACCGACTGCGCCCGCGATGGCACTGTAGGTATCGGTTCCGCTGGAGGACATCGCGCGGCAGACGAAAGTGGAGTTATTTCCGCCGCCGTGTTCTGCGTGTACCATCAGCATCATATCGAGAAGATAGGCCTCTTCTTGTGTATAGGTTTTGTTTTCCCGCACCATAAGCAGAAAATTCTCGGCGAGAGAGAGATCCGCCTGTGGTTTGTGCAGATAGAGAGACTGCCCATCAATATAGTGTCGTTTGACCGCGTAGGCATTGGCGACAATACTGGGGAAACAGCCGATGAGTTCGACGGACTGTCTGAGCATATTTGCGATAGAGGTATCATCGGGATTATCGTCATAGGAATAAAGAGCCAGTACACTGCGCGACAATTTATTCATGACATCACGACTGGGTGCGCGGATAATCATATCTTCGGTAAATTGCGGAGGAAGCATCCGCGCGGCGGATATAATTTTCTTAAAATGCTTGATTTCGCCGGCTGTGGGCAGATAGCCCATGAGAAGGAGGTAAGCGACTTCCTCATAACCGAAAGTTCCGTTTTTACGGTGTGCTTCGACGATTTCCGTCAGTTCAATTCCGCGATAATAGAGTTGACCTCTGGTTGGAATTCGTTCGCCGTCCTCAATCATGTATCCCTGAACACTGCCTACTTTACTCACACCGACAAGTACACCGGTTCCGTCATCGTTACGAAGACCGCGTTTGATATTATGGTTTACATAATTTTCTTCGTCGATATGATACTCGCTTTCAATATGGCGACTCAGGGAGCTTATGTATTCCCGAATCAGTTTCACGTCATATGCCACATTCACAACTCCCTTTTCTTTTTTTGTGACATCATAACATTTTTTTGCGCATTTTGCAAGAAGAACTTGCTTTTTTTGTGCGATTTGACCGTAATACGTCTATACAGGTGGGGAATATGGCGATGATTTTGCAGGAAAATTGTTTTCTCATGCATTTCACGATTGCTTATTTTGGTTTTTATGCTATACTTTTATGATACAAATATAAATACGGGCAATGCCCAGGAAAGGGTGACGATATATGATTCAATTGAATCAAAGCGGTGTGTACTGGATCAACGGTAAGCCGGTATCCGATGCACCACCTCATTCCCCCTCGGAGGGAAAACGCAAAACAATGGCGTATTCTATCCTGCGGGATCATAGCCAAAGCAATGAAAATGAGCAATTCCATATTCACTTCGATAGCCTGATTTCACATGATATAACATATGTAGGGATCATTCAAACCGCAAAGGCGAGTGGTCTGACGCGATTCCCGGTGCCATATGTGATGACCAACTGCCATAACAGTCTTTGCGCTGTGGGTGGTACCATCAACGAGGATGATCATGTGTTCGGTTTGTCTGCCGCGAAAAAATACGGTGGGATTTTTGTTCCGCCGAACGAAGCCGTCATCCATCAATATGCGAGAGAAATGATGACCGGTTGTGGACGTATGATCTTGGGTTCGGACAGTCACACAAGATATGGCGCACTTGGCACGATGGGCTTCGGCGAAGGCGGCCCCGAAATTGTCAAGCAACTGCTGAAAAACACCTATGATCTAAGCGCGCCGCAAACGGTTTTGGTCTATTTAGAGGGAGAACCGGCACAGGGTGTGGGGCCGCATGATGTTGCCATTGCACTCTGTGGTGCGGTCTATGAAAATGGGTTTGTAAAGAATAAGGTGCTGGAATTTGCGGGTCCGGGGATTCGCAATTTGCCGATGGATTTCAGAATTGGAATCGACGTTATGACGACAGAAACCGCTTGTCTCAGTTCCATATGGGAGACAGACGCGCTGGTGGAAGAGTATTTGGAAGTACACGGCAGACCGGAAGAATACCATGAAATGCATCCGGAAGAGGGTGCTTATTATGACAGTATGATTACCATTGATCTTTCAAAAGTAGAACCGATGGCGGCACTTCCGTTCCATCCATCCGAGGCGTACACGATCCGTGAATTGATGCAATATCCGGGTGATATCCTGCGTTCTGTGGAAAAGCGTGCGGTGGAACAGTTTGGAAAACAGGCAAGCCTGTCTTTGACAGACAAGCTCGTCGATGGAAAATTGTTACTGGATCAGGGTATCATCGCCGGTTGTGCGGGCGGCATTTATGACAATATCGCGGAAGCGGCCGCTATTTTAGAGGGTCATTCTGTGGGTACGGGTTATTTTTCTCTTTCTGTATATCCGCCGAGTGTTCCGGTGAATATGGAGCTGATTCAAAACGGCGTACAGCAAAGCCTGATGCAGACGGGGGCATTGTTTAAACCCTGCTTCTGCGGGCCTTGTTTCGGTGCGGGTGATGTACCGTCCAATAATGGACTGTCTATTCGTCATACCACGCGTAACTTTGCAAACCGTGAAGGCTCCAAACCGGGTGACGGACAGCTGTCCGGCGTGATCTTAATGGATGCGCGTTCGATTGCCGCGACTGCGCGGAATCATGGTATCCTCACGCCCGCAACGGAAGTATCATATACACAGCCGAAGCAGGAAAAAAGACGTTTTGACACCGGAATTTATGAAAAGCGTGTTTATTTCGGCTATGAAAAACCGGAACCTGAAACGGCATTGAAATTTGCACCCAATATCACGGAATGGCCGGAGATCCCACCACTTTCCGAACATTTACTGCTCCGCGTGGCAAGTGTTTTGCGGGATCCCGTCACGACAACGGATGAACTGATTCCTTCGGGGGAGACATCTTCGTATCGTTCCAATCCGATGAAACTTGCTACCTTTACACTGTCTCGTCGTGACCCCGCCTATGTGGGACAGGCAATGGAGACACAGCGCATGGAAGCCAGTCGCCAAGCGGGGACGATTCCGCCTGAGTTGGAAGTGGTTTTGGAGCGTGTGGGACTTTCCAACGGCGCACTTTCCTCCATTCAAGTCGGATCTGTTATTTTTGCGAATAAACCGGGTGATGGTTCCGCGCGTGAACAGGCGGCATCCTGCCAGCGTGTTTTGGGTGGCAGTGCCAATATTTGCTATGAATTTGCCACCAAACGCTACCGCTCCAATTGTGTCAACTGGGGTCTTTTACCGTTCACACTGAGTCCGGATGAAGCGTTTCCCTGTTCAGTTGGGGACTATATTCTGGTGCCTCATGTACGAAAAGGCGTTGAGCAGGGTGATAGTGTATTCCATGCAACCGTGATTTCGGGCATTAACGTATTTCCGATCACCTTGCAGCTGAAAAACACCACAGAAGAGGAACGGGAATTACTGTTGACCGGCTGTCTTATGAACTATTATGCCGCGCAAAATGAAGGAAAAATGATAAATGAGTAAGATTAAAATGCAAAACCCCATCGTTGAGATCAACGGCGATGAGATGACCCGAATTTTGTGGGGTATGATAAAAGACGAGCTGATTTTGCCGTTTGTCGAACTGAATACAGATTACTATGATCTATCGCTTCCGAATCGGGATCAGACAGAAGATCAGGTCACAGTGCAGGCGGCGAACGCCATTTTGAAGTATCATGTTGGCGTAAAATGTGCAACGATCACGCCCAATCTCCAACGGCTGGAAGAGTACAAGCTGAAGAAAATCTGGAAAAGTCCGAACGCAACCATCCGTGCGACTTTAGATGGTACCGTGTTTCGCATTCCAATTATGATTCCTCAGATCAAGCCGGTGGTAAGTTGTTGGAAGAAGCCGATTACGATTGCGCGCCATGCCTATGGTGATATTTACAAGGCAACCGAATATCGTGTACCGGGTCCGGGGAAAGCGGAGCTTCTCTTTACGGGTGAAAATGGGGAGACATTCCGCCAGACGATTTTTGATTTTGAGGGTGCGGGGGTATTGCAGGGGATGTATAACCGCGATGATTCCATTACGTCTTTTGCGCGGGCTTGTTTTAATTACGGACTGGATACCAAGCAGGATGTCTGGTTTTCCTGTAAAGATACCATTTCGAAAGATTACGACCAGACTTTTAAACTGATTTTTCAAAAGATTTTTGAAGAAGAGTACGAAGAAAAATTCAAGCAAATGGGGCTGCGTTATCTTTACGCCTTAATCGACGATGTGGCGGCACGCGTGATCCGTTCTGAGGGTGGGATCATTTGGGCGTGTAAGAATTATGACGGAGATGTCATGAGTGACCTTGTCGCGGCAGCCTTTGGTTCACTGCCCATGATGACCAGCGTTTTGGTCAGCCCGGATGGCAACTTTGAATATGAGGCGGCACATGGGACCGTGACGGATCATTATCGCCGCCACTTGAAGGGCGAATCGGTTTCGACCAATCCGCTCGCAACCATCTGTGCATGGTCGGGCGCACTACGCAAGCGCGGTGAGTTGGATGGGGATCAGACCCTGATGACGTTTGCCGATCTTTTGGAAACTTCTGCATTGGACACAGTGAAGTCGGGTATTTTATCACAGGATCTTGCGATTTTGTGTGATCCGAAGGATGTTGTAGAGGTTGCAGATAATGCCACAATGCTAAGACATATTCGTGCGCGGATGGAACGGGTCGGGGTGTAAGACCGTACTGTCATCTGAGCAAAGAATGTCTGTTATATAAAGAGGATGGATATCGAATGATTCGGTATCCATCCTTTTGTCATAGTGAGGGTGAGACAGGCATAAGATGAGGTGTTGGGAGGTGGGGGTGATGGAGCTTGGGAATCGTGCTTTACTACCGCGCGTATTGCGTTCCTATCTGTCGGAATGGGACAAGGACGTCGAAGAAATACGGCTTCGCGAGGGCATAGCCATGCGGATTGTATTGGGTGGCGTAGAATATATGCGTACAAATTGGGCAGAGCATCCCGTAACGAGCGAGGATTTGGAATGGGTATTGGAAAAAGCGGGGCAAGGCTCGGTACATACAGTTTTGGAACAGATGAAGCATGGATTTATATCGGTAGAGGGCGGGCATCGCATTGGGATTTGCGGAACGGCAGTGGTAAAAAACGGAGAATTCATGCATTTCAGACATATTTCTTCTCTTTCCTTGCGTATCGCACATGAAATACCCGGGATAGCCGCCCCACTGGTTTCCGAACTTTTTGAAAAGGGACGGCTGTGCAGCACGTTGATTTTTTCCCCGCCCGGCATGGGGAAAACGACACTGCTGCGAGATTTGTTGCGTACACTCTCGGACGGAGGGGCATTGCGGGTGGGGGTTGCAGACGAGCGGGGAGAACTGAGTGGTTGTGGCAATGTTGGGAAGCGAACGGATGTAATCGACGGCTGTCCCAAAGCACAGGCACTGTTGATGCTCCTACGCGGGATGAATCCACAGGTTTTGGCAGTGGATGAAATCACAGATCCGGCCGATTTGCGTGCGATGGAAGAAGTGGCGGGTTGTGGTGTTGCCCTGCTTGCGACGGCGCATGGCAGTTCGTATGAGGAGATGAAGTGCCGCCCCATCTATAAAAATCTTTTCCGTGAACAAATTTTCAGTCGATTCATTCGGATTAGCCTAGAAAACGGACAACGTCATTATGAGGTGCAAAGAGCGGAGGAAATCAAATGATACACTGGATCGGGAAATGGATCCTTCTTTTTTGTTTTGCCGCGATTGGAGTGGGGGAGGCGGGGAGGCTACAAAAGAGGACACGGTGTTTAAATGAGTTTCGGATGGCACTTGGGACAATGGAGCGCGAGCTATCTTTTTCACTTTTGCCTGTTGGGGCATTGCTTGCTAAGATGCAGGCGGGAGTTTCGGGTCGTGTGAAAACATTTCTGGTGAACTGCGCGGAAAATTTCCGTTTGTGTGAGGAAGAACGCTGCGGGGAGATCTGGAATCGAACGCTGATGGAATCCGATTTGCCATTGCGGGAGGATGATCTGCTGTTGGTTGGTGAAGTGGGCAATATTTTGGGCAAATATGATGGAGAGAGTCAAGGAGCGGCATTGGTGCGGATTCAGGATAAGCTGGAGGAATTGAGTCTTGCGGCAAAAGAAGAGACGGAGCGTATGGGGAGAGTTTATATTACAGTGGGCATTGTGGCCGGGCTATTTTGTATGATTTTGCTTTGACGCATGGGAAGGAAAGGATACGACGGCATGGATGTAGATTTGATTTTCAAGATTGCGGCGATTGGAATTCTGGTTTCTGTATTGAACCAAGTTCTGACCCGTTCCGGACGTGAGGAGCAAGCGACCATGACAACATTAGCGGGACTGATTGTGGTACTGATGATGGTAGTGCAGGAGATCAGTAAGCTTTTTGATTTGGTCAAGACCTTGTTTCAGCTGTGAATCGCCATGGATATGATACAGGTAGGTGCGGTAGCATTGACCGCCTGTCTCTGCGCGGTGGTGATCAAACAGAAGAATCCGGAAATCGGACTGGCATTGGCATTGGCGACCTGTGTTCTCTTACTGATGCAGACAATGCCGAAATTAGCGGAGCTTCTTGGAATGCTACATATGCTGGCGGAGAAAGCCAAAATTTCAGAGACTATTTTACGACCTGTGATTCAAACGGTTGGGCTTGCGATTGTGACACGGCTTGCGGCAGAGCTGTGTCGAGATGCGAAAGAGGCTGGGATTGCTGCGTTTGTGGAAACGGCGGGTGCGGTGGCGTCAGCTATGGTTGCGATTCCCTTGTTAAAAATGGTTTTGGAACTCATCGCCGGTTTGCTATAGGGAAATTGCTTGCTTGTTTGATTTTGGGTATTCTGATGTTTCTGCCGTCTGTATACGCCGCAGAAACAAGTGATGTCTTAGAAAAGCAATCGGATCTTTTGAATTTAGACGCCTTGCAAAAAGCGGGGGAGGATTACGTTTCGGATATCAAGCTGACGCCACAAATGAACGTCAATGGTATTCTGGGGAAAATTTTCGAAAATGGGAAAGGGGCAGCGCAGGGCATTGTGAAGCGGGCAGTACGGAGTTGTATGCTTCTGTTGTCGATCACGTTATTATTTGGGCTTGGGGAGGGGGTTCGGGCAGGGATTCCGGGGGAGGGCTTTGCTGTGATCCCACTGGCGGCGGCATTGGCGATTACGGCAGTGGCGGTCAGTGATATGTATTCTCTCGTGGGCATGGGGAAAGAGGCGATTGCACAAATGGAGCTTTTTTCAAAAGCCTTGCTTCCCACGGTTACAATGTCCATGGCGGCGAGTGGCGCGGCGGCATCGGCAGCGGTGAAGCAATTTGCGACGATTTTATTTTCGGATTTTCTGATTACGGTGATTAACAATCTTTTAATGCCGCTCTGTTTTGCGTATATTGCCGCAAATGTTGCCTATGCCGCAGTTGGGAATGAGGGTTTGAAACGGATCGGGAATTGTATCAAATGGATTATTGTCACTACTTTAACAGTGATCCTACTTGCTTTTATTGGATATCTGAATATGAGTGGTGTCATTGCGTGTGGAGCGGATGCATTGACTGTAAAAGCCGCGAAGTTTACGATCTCCAATATGGTTCCGGTAGTGGGAGGGATTATATCGGATGCGGCGGAGAGTTTGCTTGTTGGCGCATCCATGTTGCGGAATGCGGTCGGTGTGTTTGGTATGCTTGTTATTTTCGGGATTTGCTTTCTTCCATTTTTGCATTTGGGCGTGCAGTATCTCGCCTATAAATGTACGGCGACACTGACAGCGACCGTAACAACGGACAGTCGGATCAGTGGTTTGATTGATGCGATTGGGAGTGCGTTCGGGCTTGTGATGGGGATGACGGCTTCCTGTGCGTTGCTGATCGTGATTGCCATGATATCGGCGGTTTCAGCGACGGTGATGGGGTGAAGATATGGAAGTAATGCGGGATTGGATGATTGCCGTTACGGTTGCTGCGATGATCATTGCAGTTGCGGATAGTATTACGCCAAGCGGCAGTATTAAGAAGGTAGGACGTTTTATTGGCGGGCTTGTTCTGATGCTGGGGATTTTGCAGCCGGTGATGCGTTTGGATTATGACACACTGTATTGTATGGCGAATGATGTGGAGTGCATTCCGGCATGGTCTGAGACGGCGGGAGATCAGAGCGAACTTTTGGAAAGACTCATAAAAGAAGAGGTGAGCGCATATGTTTTGGACAAAGCAGAAGAAATGGGTGTGCGCTGTTCCGTGACGGTTTGCTGTACACAGGGGGAGGTACCGTATCCCTCAGAAGTGATTTTAAAAGGAGAGATGACAGTTGCGCAGAGGAAAGATCTCACAGAAGTTTTGGAGCATGAATTAAACGTGCGTGTGAAGTGAGGAAGTGCCATGAACGAGCGGATTGCGAATTTAAAACACAGTTTGGCGCGATATAAGCCGCTTTTGCTGGTAATGATGGTTGGGGTGCTATTGTTGGCCTGGCCAAAGGGAGAAAAAACAAAAGAGGTGCAGGCGGATACATTCCGATTAGAAGAGATCGAGATCAAATTACAGAGCGCACTTTCTGAAATTGAAGGAGCCGGTGCAGTCAGGGCGGTACTTTCGGTAAAAACAGGGACGCGACAGGTGGTAGCAGAGGATCGGGAGTTACGCAGTGGGGAAAGTGAGCGGGAACAAAAGAATGCGGCAGTGATCTTATCAAAGGGGAGTGGGGTGGAGGAGGCAGTCAAATTACAAGAGATTTATCCTGAATTTCAGGGGGCATTGATTATCAGCGGCGGGGGAGATGACCCGACGGTGCGGCTCAAACTGATGGAGGCAACGGCAGTATTCACGGGTTTGGGTTCGGACAAAATTTCAATTTGTAAGGGAAAGTGAGAACGATTATGAAGCTTTGGAAACGAAATTCAATTGTGGTAGCAATCGTATTGTTTGTGTGTGCGGCGGTGTACTTAAATTGGTCCTATGCGCAGGAGGCGGAAATGGGGAAAAATTTAGGGGAAGCGGCATTGGTTGGTGCGAAGAGCGATGATCCCGAGGTAAAGAATGGGAACGAGAAAAAAGAGGGCGCAGAGGTTCCGCCAAAAGATACGACGACAACAGAGAGCGGATATTTTTCATCGGCACGTTTGAACCGTCAGCAAGCGCGTGATAGTGCTTTGTCATTGTTGCAAGAGGCAGCAAAAGATGAAAAAGCAACGGTTCAAAGCATTGAAGAGGCAAACACGGCGATTCAGACGATGGCAGATTATACGGTGACAGAGGCACAAATCGAGAATTTAGTGACCGCGAAAGGCTATCAGAATTGTGTGGCGTTTTTGAGTGATAATAGTATCAGTGTCGTAGTGTCCGCAGTTGAAAATGGAATCACGGATGCAGATGCTGCAAAAATCGGTGAAATTGTAATGGAGCAGACGGGGCTGGCGGCAAATCAAGTGAAAATCATAGAGTCAAAATAAGGGGGGGAGGGATTGCCGCGATATGTTTTGTGGCAGTCCCTTTCCTAGTATTTTTTGTGTTTCGGTGCTATAATGATGCGGCATGAAATACGAAAAGCGTGCGTGTAAAAGAGATAGTATTAAAGGTAGGGGAATCGAATGAATATCAAAATTTTTCAAACAAATTTGATGGTGGGTGTGGTTGGGGTGTGCCTGAGTTTTTTCATACCGTTTGTGGGCATTGCGGAGATTGTTTCGATTTGTGTGGCGGTTGTCGCTGTTGTGTTGCTCTCGGCTGTGTTGGCGAAGCATACGACACAGCATTTACTTGCGCCATTGAGAGATCCGGAGCGGCTGACAGAAAAGGATGTGTGTGTTGAGTTACAACCGATGGTTCGTAGGATCACGGAGCAAAATCGGCAGAACCGAAAAATGATTCAAAAGCAAGTGACGGAGTTAAAACGCGAGTATGAAAAACAGGATCGAATGCGGCGGGATTTCACAGCAAATGTTTCTCATGAATTAAAGACGCCGCTGACTTCGATTTCAGGATATGCGGAGATTATCCGCGAGGGGCTTGTAAAAACGGAGGATATCAGTCGGTTCGCGGGTAGGATTTACGAAGAAGCACAGCGTCTGATCAATTTAGTGGGTGACATTTTAAAGTTGTCACAGTTGGAGGATGGTCATCAAGTGCAGATGGAGCGTGTGCCGATTGATCTGTATGCGACCTGTGAGCGGATCAAATTACAATTGCAAGCTTCGGCGGAACAGCACAAAGTGGAGGTGTCCTTATCGGGTGAGCATGGTGAAATTTTGGGGGCAGAAAAAGTAATTGATGAAATTGTATACAATTTGTGTGACAACGCCATAAAATACAATGAAGAGGGTGGTCGCGTAGAGATCTGCGTGAGGGAGCGAGAGAAGGAGGTTGTGCTGTGCGTAAAAGACAGTGGAATTGGAATTTCAGACGGAGAACTGAGCCGCGTTTTTGAGCGTTTCTACCGTGTGGATAAAAGTCATTCAAAGGAAATCGGTGGAACGGGTCTGGGTCTTTCGATTGTAAAACATGGTGCGGCGTACCATGATGCAAAAATCGAATTGGAGAGCAAATTGGAGGAGGGGACAGAAATACGGATTCGTTTTCAGAAAGCGATACCGTCGTAAGCGTGGCACAGAAGGCAGAATGGATTTCTGTGTTGATGCAGGCAGTGGGAGAAAAAATGTGAAAAAATTTTTTTGGTAGGCGGAGAAGAAGCGTTTTTATAGATCCGAAAAGAGAAAAAATGGGCAAAATGCTAAGAGATCTTCAGCGAGAGAAGATTGTTGTCAAAGTGACCAATAAAAAAGCTTGATATTGCGAGAACGTAAAAAATAAAAAAGAGAAGAAAAATTAAAATTGTACAAAAACGAGCTTGATTTTACGATTTTTTTTGGTTTGATCGGTTCTAAAGTTCAGGACATTCACATATGATTCGTCTAAGCCCTCTCGTTATATTGCATATCTATTCGTCAAAAATGACAGTGAAATTTGGCATGCGCCGGAAAAAATCTAAAATAAAACAGAAAAAAGCGATTCAATTTGACGCTCGAAAAGCCACGAAAAGGGAAGTAATGTGATAAAATTGCTAAAAAAACAAATTGCCCCTTTATTTTTTCTATACAGTGTGATATACTGTGCCTACGTTGAACGCGCAGAAGCATCAGGACTTCCCATTTCAGTGCTCTCGTGAAGGCTCAACAGTTTATGCAATTGGGGGGAACATATGAGAGGATAACGACAACGGCAAACCTACGGAAGATCACCACGTTTGGTCGAAACGCACAGAACAAAAGATCGAGGGTATCCGATCTCCGTAAAGAGCCAACTGATAGGTCCGCTCCCGAATGAGCCTACTTAAGAGCGTAGATTCCCAATCAGTCAGGGTTGGGGTCGCAATGAAAAGGGACTCCCCTTACTTCAAAATGAAGGTCGGTTGGTGCAGAACCGACGCATCATCGCATCCATGCACTATGTTATCCCAAACGGGTATCATATCCCGAACGACTCGGAATCCCCCGCGTGTCCGGAGAACCCCTGTGGATATTACCGCCTGATCTTTGGTCAGTTTCATCCACACGGCGTCGCTTCGCGGCATGACTCAACTACATCTTTATTAAAAAAGAAAAGAGGTATTTTGTATGAGTAACAAGGTAGAGAAAACATCAGGTATCGGTGCATTTGACTTCTTCTGCATCGGATTCGGCGCCATCGTCGGTGTCGGCTGGGCAGTTTCCATCAACAGATGGATGGCAAACTGCGGCGGACCTATCCCGGCAGCTGTTGGTTACATCCTCGCACTTGTCATGATGATCCCGATCGCATTGTGCTATTGCGAACTGGTTCCAATGCTTCCTGTCGCCGGCGGCGGCATGGCATTCGCCTATAAGGCGTTTGGTGAAAAAGTTTCGTTTATTTCCGGCTGGGCTGCATTTGGTGCATTCGTCACCATCATCCCTTGGGAAGCAATCTATGTCACCGACATTTTGAGCATCCTGATCCCCGGTCTGAAAGCAGGCAATCCCTTGTATACTGTGGCGGGTACGGATGTGTACCTGACGAGTATTATTATCGGACTTGTATTCTCCGTCCTTCTGTTCGCAGTTAACCTCAAGGGCATGGCATCTTCCGCAATGCTGCAAAAGGTTCTGTGTATTGGACTTGTCGGTGCAGGTATCTTGGGCATGGTTGCAGCAGTCATCAAATTTGATGCAAGCAACTTCCTGGGGCCGGTTACAGGCAACCTGTATGAAAGAGTTATGAACCCCGCTACGAACGAGCTTGTTGGTATGCATAAGAGCTTCTTCGGCGGCGCACTTGCTATCTTGGCCTCTGCTCCATTCTTCCTCGCCGGTTTTGAAACCATTCCTCAGGGCGTTGAAGAAGCAGGCGGCGACATTGCAAACGTTGGTAAGACGGTTGTTCTGTCCGTTGGTTGTGCTTGCTTGTTCTATGCAGCTCTGTTGTTTGCATTCGGTTCTGCAATGCCTTGGCAAGAGTTCTACGGCCTGCCGAGCCCAGCAGCTTCCAACATGTTTAAACTGGTTTACAGTGGTGGCGTTGGCCAGACTCTGTATGTTATCATCCTCCTCGGCGCAGTTGCCGGTTTGTTCACAACTTGGAACGGCTTCTTCATGGCATCTTCCAAACTGCTGATGTCCATGGGTCGTGCAAGCTTGGTGCCAAGAGTTCTGGCAAAGCAGACCAAATCCGGTGCTCCTATCAATGGCCTGATCGTCTGCTTGGTACTGTCCATCGCCGGACCGTTCTTGGGTCTTGGACTGATCGATCCCTTGACTTCTTTCTCCGGTACTGCGTTCGTCTTGAGCTGGAC
>JAVVSI010000013.1:0-14759 GCA_036654315.1 Evtepia sp.
CTTCGGAAAAAAAATCAGGCCCTGCAAGCGGAACGTGCCGAACTGCTCCGCGCACACGGCTACCCGGAAAATGCACTGGAGGATATTCCGATTTGCGCCGCCTGTGGGGATAGCGGTTGGTGCGGCACAACGATGTGCAATTGCCTCAAAGCTCTTTGCACAGAGGAACAAATTGCGGAATTATCCTCCCTTTTGGATTTGGGAGAGCAAAGTTTTTCAAAGTTCCGATTTGATTTCTATGATCCGCCCTATCGCCCCCGCATGGAACGCATTTTTGACATCTGCAAAGACTATGCAAAAAATTTCGGTCATACAACTGTCCGTAATCTGTTTTTATGTGGTGGGACGGGACTTGGAAAAACATTCCTATCCGCTTGCATTGCACGCGATGTCTCTACAGAAGGCTATTCCGTTGTGTACGATACCGCCGGATCCATTTTTGCGCGTTTTGAAGAACAAAAGTTTTCAAAAGACGAGAACGATGCCCGCGAAGCACGTAGTTTCACAAGAAAATACCTGCGCTGTGATCTCCTTATTTTAGACGATTTGGGCAGCGAACTGACCACGCCTTTTGTTCAGTCCGCGCTCTATCAAGTCGTAAATACGCGTATGACAGAGAGACGCCACACCGTGATTTCTTCCAATCTTACTATGGCAGAAGTCCGCGCCCGCTATACCCCTCAGATTGTCTCACGGCTCGATGGTGAATATCAAATTTTGCCATTTGAGGGGCGCGATATTCGTCTGATCAAAAACAGAATCCAAAAAACGACGCCATACGATTGACACGCGCTCCTCTCAGCAAAAACGCCTATTCTCTTTGAGAATAGGCGTTTTTGTACCGTCATCCTGACTCGTATCAATTTTCAATATAGGCGCGCACACGCAACTTTGCGCCAAGACTCTCTGCCAATTCACGACAAGCAGTGAGTTCTTCCTCCGTTTTGTCTTTATCGACAACGGTTAAAATCACATTCGGTACTACTTTTGCCGATTCTCTCACAAAGTCGAGCATCGCCTGCCATGCGGCCTCGCCATCTTTCGGCTGTGTCACGGCGCAGTATTCCGATGCCGTGGAGCCATTCAAGGACACCGATACCGAATCAATCCGTCCCACCATCTCCGGCACAATATCTCGTTTTTGAATCAAACTGCCGTGACCGTTTGTATTGATCCGAATGGGGGGCAATGTTTTGACTTGTTCGTGTAATCTGTCGCAAAGCCAATATACATCATCAATCCGAAAGGTCGGTTCGCCGAATCCACAAAATACCAACTCATCGTACTTTGAAAAGTCATGTGCCAATAAATCAGCCAGTGCTTCTTCACGGCTTGGCTCACGTTCCAGCCAAAGATTGTCTGCATAAATGCTCCCTTTGTTTCCGTTATGGCGGAGACAAAATACGCAGGCGCAATCACAGCGATTTGTTAAATTGACATAGAGTCCGCTCCCGTAGTCATAACCAATGGTCATCATATGATATTCTCCTTTGTAATATGAAATAATTTCTTTCCGTTTTCCGTGGTTTGTGCAATCACTTCCTCCACAGACCTATTTTTGATCTCTGCAATCGCCTCCGCAACGCGGTAAACATAAGCGGATTGGTTGCGCTTTCCTCTAAAAGGTTCCGGCGCCATGTACGGCGCGTCAGTTTCAATCAGGATGCACTCCAAGGGAATGGCACGAATCACCTCAGGTGCTTTGCGCGCATTTTTGAATGTGACCGTACCGGTAAACGAGATACTCCAGCCACGTTCTACCAAACGCTTCGCATCCTCTACCCCGCCTGAATAACAGTGAAATACGCCGGTCACATCCGGGTAGGCACGCACAATCTCCATACTATCGGCGTGTGCCTCACGGTCATGGACGATCACAGGCAACTTTAATTTTTTTGCAAGTTCGATCTGCGCACGAAAAACATCCTTTTGAATGTGGCGCGGGACATCTTCGTAGTAATAATCCAACCCAATCTCACCAATGGCGCATACTTTGGCTGCCTGGGTCAATGCTTCTAATTCTGTCAACCAACCCGCTTCCAGTTCCCCCGCATCTTGCGGATGCACGCCAACCGCTGCGTAAATATAGTCATATGCCGCCGCCAAGCCAATACAAGCCCGCGCCGAGGACAGGTTCGCAGCGGGGCATAGAACCAGTCCTACGTTTTCATTTGGGAGTCCTTTTAACAGCTGATCTCTATCCGCATCAAATGCGGCATCATCGTAATGTGCGTGGGTATCAAAGAGCATAGTAAAACCTCACTTTATGGGAGCAGCGTGGACTGCTCTTGTGCCAAACTCTCCTCTGTATTCGCGTTTTTCAAACCGATCAACTTTTCTGCCATTAAGCGCGCAAAACCGGCAACCAATACCGCCTGTGTCACCAGTCTCTCCACGGCAGTATCATCCAATTTGTCCGGCTTTAAAACATCTTGGGCGGCAATCCGACTCTGGCGGGTGAAAAAATGTGTGACTTCGCTGACTGTTGCGCTGTGCGCGACATACAGCGTTCGGGTTTCCTCCTCAGTCAAGTCTACCGCAATCATTTTTTGAATAGACTGGATGGGAATACTTTGCTTCAACGTGAAAATCATCAGCAGATACGCAATATGGACGCGATAATACTTCCGATTTTCCGGTGCGGGCATGACGCGAAGTCGGACATAGTTGTTAATGGTATTTGGCGTAATCGGCTTATCATGTTGCTCTGAAATGAAATCCAAATACTGTCGGAGCAGGGCAATCAATTGATCCATATATAAACCAATATTCGGGATCTCTTTCCAGTCGGGGAGCGAAAAATGATTCAGGTAATTTTCCCAACGGAGTAACTTGTGCAAAACAAGCTTTTGATCATAACACATAAACGCCTCACCTCACGGACAATCTATTCGTATGATAACACCAATTATACATTGGATCAAGTATTTTGAAAAATACATTGCACTTTCCGGTCTAATATGATATATTACGTCTTGTAAGGTACAGCATCAGTATTTCAGGAGGTTAAGAATGGGATATACAATATTGGCAGATTCGTCTTGTGATCTGTCTGAGGAAATGGCGCGGGAGTTAGAGATCACGATCGTCCCGCTATCGGTTATCATTGATGGAGAAGTTTACGCCAATGACCGGGCCGACTTATCCGATGCACGCTTTTACGACCTGCTTCGTAGCGGAAAAAACGTCACAACCTCCGGTGTTAACGTATCGCAGATGGAAGCATCTATGACCACGATTTTAGAGCGCGGTTCCGATGTTTTATTTGTCGGGTTCAGCTCGACACTCAGCATCACCTACAAATCTGCGGAAACTGCAGCGCTGGAATTACGCCCACGCTATCCAGATAGGGAAATTTTAACATTCGATTCACGCTGTGGCTGCTTAGGGCAAGGTCTGTTGCTCGTCAAAGCAGTCGAGGCAAAAAGGGCCGGTGCCTCTATGATGGAGGTACTCTCTATGATGGATGGACTGGCAGATCGCATCTGCCATTGGTTCACCGTTTCGGATTTGCACTATATTCGGCGTGGCGGGCGTATTTCAGCCTCTACCGCCATTCTGGGGAGCGTGCTGCAAATCAAGCCGATTATTCACTTAGATAACAATTGTCTCCTTGCGATCAGTGGCAAAGCGCGTGGGCGTAAAAACGCGATGATCCAATTGGTACGCAGTATGGAAGAACGCATTGATCGTAGCGAAGTGCAAACGATCTATATCGCCCAAGCGGACTGCTTGGAAGATGCCAACGAACTCGCTGCTATGGTACGCGCTGCCATTCCTGTCAAAGATATTGTAATCGGTAGTATCGGTCCCGTGATGTCGGTACACGGCGGTCCCGGCACGCTTGCATTATTTTATATTGGCGGTCCGCGCTGATTTTCCTCTCAGAAGTAAGCCCAAAAACAAAGCGAGCATACAACATGAATTCAGGTTGTATGCTCGCTTATTCCAAAATACTTCGTTACAATCAAATCAATCCACGCGTTCGAATCCAACCGCTTCCCAATACGCGATCTTTTTGATAAAACACCGCCAGTTGTCCCGCAGTCGGGGCGCGGGCGGGTTTTTTCAATTCCAAGTACGCGTCGGTGCCTTCATAGCACAGTTTTGCCGGGTATTCCTCCTTGGAATGACGAATCCGAACCGTGATATCGCCTTCGGGTTCTACGAGCAGGTTGAGATCTACACAGTCAACGCGATTCGAATACAGATCTGCGTCTATCATACTAAGCACCACTTCATCGGTCTCCGGTCGGATTTCCTTGACGAATAGGCGGCTTTCCGCTGAAATACCAAGTCCTCGGCGTTGTCCGACTGTATAGTGGTGAATCCCCTTATGCATTCCGATAATTTCCCCATTTGCTTTGATGAAATGTCCGGGTTTCGGGGTTGCGCCGCGCCGTTCCAACCATGCCGCATAGTCGTTATCCGGAATGAAACAGATTTCCATACTATCCGGCTTCTTCGCAACCGGTAGCTGCAACTCCAATGCCAGTTGACGCACTTCTGTTTTTTCAAATTCACCCAAGGGAAACAGAACCCGTTCCAACTGCTCTTTTGTGAGCCGTGCCAGCATATAGGACTGGTCGTTGCTTGGTTTTCCGCGATACAATCCCACTGCTCCGCCTTCCCCACGCAAAACGCGGGCATAGTGACCGGTTGCGATCATTGCACCACCCAATTCATCCGCACGGCGGAGTAGGGCGGGAAATTTGACCGCCCGATTACAACGGGCACAGGGCAAGGGTGTTTGTCCACAGAGGTAATCCCTTGCAAATGGAACACAGACCTGTTCTTCCAAGTCTGCACGAATATCCCCCGTTGTGAACGGAATGCCCAAATGCTTTGCAACAAGTGCTGCATCCTCGCGTCCACCCAGTCCGATATCCAGCCAATGCCCTTCTACCAAAGCACCCTGCTGTAACAACAAGGCGGCTGTCACCGCAGAATCTACACCGCCTGACAGTCCAACGACCACCCGTTTCATGCCGGATCCTCCGCAGGTGCCAAAGTCGGTGCGCCATTTCCGTCTGCGTATACCAGTTTCCCTTCGTCAATTAAATAATCCAAATAGGGACGCAAATACCGCTCCAGATAAAAAGCACGCATGGGATGACCACTTGCAAGTCCCAACTGCCGACTTACGCTACCGTAAATATCACTGAGCATCATGGGTTTGGATACAACTCGCAAAAACAAGGCCAATACAGTATCAATGAGTTGCATATTCGCCTTGGTCAGTCTATCCAAAGGTGGCGTTTCAATGCCTTGGTGAGAAAACAGATAGGCGGCGTGATGCGTTTGCATCAGTTTCTCTTTGCTTTTGATATCTTGTGCCAGATCAAAGACAAAGGGGACTTTGGCTGTGGCAAGCTCGCTGTCAGTCATCAGACAATCCCCAACAAAGCAAACATCGTCGGGCGTCGTAATGCAGATATGAGAGGGCGAATGACCGGGTGTATGCAGAATCCCAAAGGTCGCACCCATGAATTCAATGGACGTTTCGCTTGGAAGAATGCAATAATCGGTATCACAGATTAAATTTTGCAAACGCGGCGTCTTTTCCAATAAACCGGGTGTAAATGTATATAAGTGATTGCGTAAACTCACCAAATCACGGCATAACTCTGCATCCTGTCGGGCTAAGGCAGATTGGCATTTGTATTTTTCTTTGAAATAACGGGTGTTTTCGTGATGATCGTAGTGCATATGTGAAATCATCACACCCACCGGTACAAGCTGCGCTTCCTGCAAGGCTTCCTCTATGCCGGTGCGTTCATCGGCACGACCGGGATCCATTAAAATACAGTGATGTTCATCCAGCTGATAGAGCGGGATGTGTTGGCGACCTTCTAAAAAAAAGGTATTGCCCTTTACTTTTGTCAGATTCATCAGGCCCTCCTAAATTGTAATACGGTCAGGTTGCTACAGACTCAAGCGAATCATTAAGGCGGCAATATCCGCAGGGGATACGCCCGAAATACGTCCTGCCTGTCCCAGATTCAAGGGTTTGAGCTTTGCCAATTTTTGGCGCGCTTCCAAACGCAGACCGATCATACTCTCATAATCCAGATCCTCCGGTAATTTACGAGATTCCAACCGCCGCATTTCCTCTACTTGACGAAGCTGCCGTTTGATATAACCGTCGTATTTGATCTCAATTTCGACTTGCTCTACCACTTCTTTTGGTAAATTCGGTCGTTCGGGATCAAAGGGTGCAAGGTCAGCATACGTAATGGGTGGCCTTCTCAAAAGGTCGATATAACGCGCACCACTTTTCAGCGGTGTTTCCCCTTTTTCGATCAACATTTGATTCAATTGTTCACTGGGTGCCAAACCCGTATGCTCCAGACGTTGCTGTTCCTCTTCTGCCGCGCGATACTTTTCCTGCACGCGCAAGTAGCGTTCATCGGAAATCAGACCAATGCTATGACCAAGCGCACAGAGGCGTTCATCCGCATTATCCTGCCGATGAAGCAGACGGTATTCCGTACGCGAGGTCATCATACGGTAGGGTTCTTCGGTTCCCTTTGTCACAAGGTCGTCAATCAAAACGCCAATATATCCTTGGCTTCGATCAATAATAATCTGATCTCGCCCCAATAGTTTCAGACTTGCATTGACGCCTGCCACAAAGCCCTGTACGGCCGCTTCTTCGTAACCGGAGGAGCCGTTAAATTGTCCTGCACCAAATAGACCCGACACTTTTTTATGCTCTAGGGTCGGATACAGTTCGGTCGGGTCTACGCAGTCATATTCAATCGCATAGGCACAGCGGGTCATTTCCGCCTGTTCCAATCCCGGCAGGGTATGAAGCATCTCAATTTGAACCTCTTCCGGCAGTGAGGAAGAAAAACCCTGTATATAAATCTCTTCCGTATCCAGACCCATAGGCTCTAAAAAGAGTTGGTGTCTCGGTTTTTCCGAAAATCGTACCACCTTATCCTCAATCGAGGGGCAGTAGCGCGGGCCTATGCCCTCAATGACACCCGAATAGAGCGGTGAACGGTGTAAATTCCGACGAATCACTGCATGTGTGGCCTCATTTGTATAGGTCATATAACAAACCGCCTCGTTGCGGCGGGCTGTATGCGTTTCGAAAGAAAAGGCTTGGGCATCGGCGTCACCCTCTTGGCGTTCCAACTTTGAAAAATCAATGGTTCTGCCATTGACACGCGGTGGGGTACCCGTCTTAAAACGCCGCAGACCCAAACCCAAAGCGCGTAAACTATCGGTGAGCGCATTGGCACCGAACATACCATCCGGACCACTTTCACGCGTGACTTCACCGACAATCGTGCGACCCCTTAAATACGTCCCCGAACAAATCACAACTGCCCCAACTGCATAGGTCGCACCGGTATAGGTACATACACCCGATACCGCGCCATGCTCCGTTTGTATTTCCACAACTTCCGCTTGCTTTACGACCAGATTCTCCTGTCGTTCCAGCGTCCGTTTCATCACTTTTTGATAATCGCGCCGATCTGCCTGTGCGCGTAGGGAATGGACGGCAGGCCCTTTTCCCTTGTTCAAAACACGGTATTGAATACAGGCTTCATCGGCAGCCTTTGCCATTTCTCCACCCAATGCGTCCAGTTCACGCACTAGGTGTCCTTTTCCGGTTCCGCCAATGGCGGGATTGCAAGGCAGGTTGCCTACCGCATCCAAGTTAATCGTAAAACAAATGGTGCGTAGACCAAGTCTCGCACCTGCCAGTGCCGCTTCGATCCCGGCGTGACCCGCGCCGATCACGGCAAGGTCATATTTCCCTGCAAAATAATAATCCATAGTCAAGTTTTTCCTTTAGTCTATAGCGTCTCTATTACAAATTTTGATTGATATACGCTCAGGTCTGCAAAATAACCAGCGGCAGATCCGGTCTGTTAAACAAGCGAAATGCCGGTGGTTTCCCGCCCAGTCCGCGTGATACCACCATTTGTCCAACCTCTAATTGATAAAGACCCGCCGTGTATTCCGGGAGCCATTCGCGACGCGGTCCGATTAAACCATCGGTAAAGGGCAGACGAACAAGTCCCCCATGTGCATGACCCGAAAGCGTTAAATCTACCCGGCTTTCGGCGTACTGCTCATAGAGGTTATTTCGATGGGCGAGGAGCAAAACATAGGTTCCTTTTTTCGCGTCAGCACGCGCATTTGCGACAACTTCTTTGATTGATTTTTGATCCGCAGGACCATTTGGATCATCCACACCCACAAGTAAAATCTGCGCACCGTTCCGCTCCAAGATTCTATGTTCATTGGTCAAAACCGTGACACCATTGTCGCGCAACAGTTCTTTCAGTTCGGGGACGTGTCCGACCATTGCCCACTCATGATTCCCGGTGACGTAATAAGTATCCGTGATGGCAGACAATCCCGCCGCAAGCGACGGGATGTCTGCAAATTCACTCGTTTCATCTAGGAGATCCCCAATCAGGGCAATCATGTCCGGTCTGAGTTCCGCCACTTTTTCAAGGAGCTTCTCATTTCCGGCTCCGAATTGCTTTGCGTGCAAATCGGAGATCACAACGATTCGATATCCGGAAAATGCGTCGGGCGCACCTTTGACCGATATCAGTTCCGTTTTGATTGTATTTTGTTCCAATACAAACCAGCCAACAAATACCAGAATCAGAATCATGAAATTGCGCAGAAAATGGGACTTCCGCCTAGTCATGCTCGATATAATATGGCTTCATTAAACTGGGCTGTTCTGTGGAATCCTTCTGCGCACTACGCAGTCCTTCCACTTGCGGAATATTACGACGGGTCGGTTTCCGCCCGGTTCGCAGTGCCGCAGCAGCACGGGTATCGGCAGGTCTTGCGGGTCTTGGCGGTTCGTGGGTAAGTGGACGCTTTTCCTTTGGTTTCATAGGCAAATCTACTGTACTCCGTTTTGTGGGTGCTTCAACGCCGGTTCGTTTTTGCGGGGGATGATTTTTATGATTCGCCGGATGATTCCCGGAATGTGCGGGGCGTGGTGGTGCCGGATTGCCGGATTGCGTCAAGTGCTTCGGCTTACTTGCAAGCAAACGCGCCGTCGCATCCAATACCACTTCCCCATCCAAGGGATCAGGACGCGGCATATTGAATTTGTTGGGCATCGGTCTCTGTCGTCCGGATTGCGACAGTTTGGAATTCGGCTGTTCTTTTTTCGCTGCATGGGCTGCCGCGCGTGCTTCTGCATCCTCGGGGTTGATGATCCGACCTTTCGAATCTCGTTTCAGTGCTTCCCGCTCTACCATAGGCCAGGGGTGTGTCTCCCGCTTGGGTATCTTGTGTCCCAAAAGATGTTCTACCCCGCGTAGCATAGACAGTTCGGAATAATCACAAAATGAAACTGCCGTGCCATCATGACCGGCGCGGCCGGTTCTCCCGATGCGGTGGATATAGGTTTCGGGAACTTCCGGCAAGTTGTAGTTCACAACATGGGACAGTTCTTCGATATCCAAGCCGCGGGCGGCAATATCCGTTGCAACCAGTACGGTCAATTTACCGCTTTTAAAATCGGCAAGTGCCTGCTGGCGTGCTGTTTGGGACTTATTCCCATGAATCGCTGCTGCTGTAACGCCTGCGCGATCCAGTTCACGCGCCACTTTGTCTGCACCATGCTTTGTGCGCGTAAAAACAAGTGCGCTCTTTGCGGATTCTTCTTTGAGAAGCCAAGCGAGGAGTGCGGTCTTGTTCCCACGATCCACAAAAAACGCTTCCTGTCGAATCAGTTCAACAGGCGAAGAAACCGGATCGACTGCAACGCGCACCGGATCTGTGAGGAGCGAATTGACAAGCTCCGTGACTTCCGGCGGCATCGTTGCGGAGAAAAAGAGCGTTTGCTTCTTTTCCGGCAAGGTCTTTAAAATACGGCGCACATCGTGAATGAAGCCCATATCGAGCATACGATCCGCTTCATCGAGTACAAGGATCTCCACTTGCGATAAATCAAGCAGTCCCTGTCCGTGCAAATCCAGTAAACGTCCCGGGGTCGCGGTCAAAATATCCACGCCCCGCTGCAATGCACGCGTTTGTGGGTTTTGACCCACACCTCCAAAGATCACGGTGGAACGGAGACGCAAGTTTTTGCCATAATCGACAAAACTCTCTCCGATTTGAATGGCAAGCTCTCGCGTCGGTGTCAAAATCAAGGCACGCACCGGACGTTCTCTCCGTGTTGCCTTTGACAGTCGCTGCAAGATCGGTGCGCCAAATGCACAGGTCTTTCCTGTTCCTGTTTGTGCGCATCCCAGTACATCCCGACCTGCCAGTGCGGCCGGGATTGCTTGCTCCTGGATGGGGGTAGGCTCCTCATATCCGCAGGCAGCGAGTGCTGCGCAGATGGGAGCGTTCAGTCCTAATGTTTCAAAATTCATACTTTTGTGCTGTTTCATCCTTTCTAAATTCGGCTAATTGCCATCTTTTTCCTGTTCAAGGAAATATGTTGCCTCCATGTCCGCGACGGACAGGGCAAATGCCAACGGATATCTTGTAAACGCTTCGCCGACCATTCGGTTCTCTTCCGTGCCGGAAAAACCCATGTGCCATCGAATCGCCATCGCTTCCTCGCGGCTTAAACGCAGATATCCGTTCACAATATACACTGACTTTTCCCCATGGCCATACGGCAGGGGATCCTCATAAAAAAACGTCGGCACCGCTTTCCATCGGCCGTCTTCTCCTTTTACATTCCGCGTCCCGGTTTTGTAACAACCGACTTTGCATACGTCATGCAAAAGTGCCACCACCGCCACTGTTTCATCGCTATACTCCAGCCCATAAAGTTCTGTGACGCGCTCACGGGCAAGATACTCTTTTAAACAGTGGTATACATTCACACTATGGTCGCACAGGCCACCGATATAATCTCCATGGTAGCGTGTCGATGCCGGTGCTGAGAAAAAATCGCTTTTATCGCGTAAGAATTCCAGCAGTGCTGTTGCGCCCTCGCGCTGAATACAACGCTCATATAGTTCAATGAATTCTTCCTTTGTCGACATCGTGTGATCTCCTTTTATTTTATGGGTGATGGTTCGGAATGCAGTTTTGCAAACTGCGTCACAAGTCTGACAATGAAAATCGTTACCAATTTTTCAGTAACGGCTTTCATTGTCAGACCTGTCGGGCGGTATACGTTTACTCGTCCAGTTTGAGAACCGCCATAAATGCCTCTGTCGGCAGTTGGACGGTACCGAGCGTCCGCATCTTCTTTTTGCCCTCTTTTTGCTTTTCCAGCAATTTCTTTTTTCGCGTAATATCGCCGCCATAACACTTCGCCAGCACGTCTTTCCGCACTGCTTTCACGGTTTCACGCGCAATGACTTTCCCACCGATTGCCGCCTGCACCGGCACCTCAAACAATTGGCGTGGAATATTCTCTTTCAACTTCTCGCACATACGGCGGGCACGCGCATACGCCTTTTCACGGTGTGCAATAAACGACAAGGCATCCACCTGCTCGCCATTCAACAACAAATCCACCTTTACCAGATCACTGCTCCGATAATCACTGAGTTCATAATCCAGTGAGGCATAGCCCTTTGTTCTCGCCTTGAGCGTATCAAAGAAATCGTAGATGATCTCATTGAGCGGCATGACATAATGCAGTTCTACCAAATTCGCGTCCAGATACTGCATATCTTTGAACTCACTGCGCCGTTCCTGACACATTGGCATAATATTCCCGACATAATCCGGCGGGGCGATAATAGACGCCGTTACATAGGGTTCCCGCGCCTCTAAAATTTGGGAGGGATTTGGGTAATCGTGCGGATTGTCAATCCGAAGCTCTGTGCCATCTGTTTTCGTGATCTCATAAATGACGGAGGGTAATGTTGTAATGAGATCCAGATCAAATTCGCGTTCCAAGCGTTCTTGGATAATTTCCATGTGAAGCATGCCCAAAAATCCGCAACGGAATCCAAAACCCAAAGCAATCGAGGATTCCGGCTCAAACGACATGGAGGCATCATTTAGCTGTAATTTTTCAAGCGCATCCCGCAGATCGGGATATTCCGAACCGTCTTGGGTATAAATCCCACAAAAAACCATAGAACGGGCAGGACGATAACCCGGCAGGGCTTCTGTCGCAAGCATATCGGCATTTGTGATGGTATCGCCAACCTGTGTATCTTTTACGTTTTTGATGGATGCCGTAAGATATCCCACTTCACCGGCACTGAGTGTATCGCAAGGCTCAAATCCGATGGGGAGGAGGCGGCCGATTTCCATGACGCGATATTCTTTCTCGCTTGCCATCATGCGCACGTCCATCTCCGATGTCATGGTTCCCTCCATGATACGGAATAAAACGACTACGCCGCGGTAAGCATCGTACTGGCTGTCGAAAATCAAAGCGCGCAGAGGGGCGTTTGGATCTCCTGTGGGTGCGGGGACGTGTTTGACCACGTCCTCTAAAACAGCGGCAATATTGATCCCCATTTTAGCGGAGATTTCAGGGGCATTTTGCGCTTCGATCCCGATGATATTTTCGACTTCTTCTTTGACCCGCGCAGGATCTGCCGAAGGCAAGTCTATTTTATTGATGACGGGACGAATTTCAAGGTCATGTTCCATTGCGAGATAGGTATTTGCCAAAGTCTGGGCTTCCACACCCTGCGACGCGTCCACAACCAAGACCGCACCCTCACAGGCAGCAAGGCTACGCGAAACTTCGTAATTAAAGTCTACATGTCCCGGGGTATCAATGAGATTCAGTGTGTACACTTCACCATCCTGCGCCGTATAGTGAACACACACTGCGCGCGCCTTAATCGTAATGCCGCGTTCTCTTTCCAAGTCCATGTTATCCAAAAGCTGGTTTTCCATTTGTCGCGCAGAGACTGCATTGCAAACTTCCAACAATCGGTCTGCCAAGGTTGATTTACCATGGTCTATATGGGCAATGATGGAAAAGTTTCGGATTTTCGACTGATCTGTCATATTTTTGTTTCCTCCGTAAAAAAGCGCGTCTTGCCAAGTTCTTACCATTATAGCTTCTTTCTTTGCTTTTGTAAAGCGTGTCATTTTTTCGAATCATTTTACAGCCTGTTTACAAGGCATGGGATCACAACTGTTCACAGAATGTTTACGAATGATACCTCCTTTTTTTGTAAAAAAACTTGACGTAGGTGCTAAAAGCGAGTATGATACGCGATGTAACTAATTTGTAATTGTTTTTTCCGATTCTGTTATTTTTTCCTTGCTAGGGTCGGACATACACGAAGGAGGCTCTTCCATGGATGAAATCTCTACCCGCAAAACCACGCACTCCAGCATGGCTACGCGCTCTGCCAGATTCCTTGATACTGTGAGCGCACCATTTGGAAGGCTTGCACGGCACATCCCCCGCGCACTCCATCAACGAGATGTTGCGCGTGCCGAACGCCCATTGCGTTCCGCTGTTCCATTTTTGATTGTAAGCGTCTGTATCGGTCTATTTGCCGTGATCTCCGCTTTTTATACACCTTGCTACTCGCTTCGTGTCAATGACGAACCTTTCGCCTATGTACAAAATGAAACAGTCCTTGATTTGGTCACAAAACAGGTGGAAGGTCAGGTGTCCGCGATCCTCGGCACCGACTATACATTGGAACTCCAAACTTCTATCTCCCCCGTACTGGCCAAAAACGAACTCGTTTCCTCCTCCTCCCAGCTGGCCGATGACCTGTTTTCCGCAATCCCCTCCATCGCCATGGCCTATGTCTTAACTGTCGACGATGTCCCGGTCGGTGCCGCGCCCGACCGCGCAACCTTGGATTCCGCACTCAATACGCGTCTGGCTCAATTTTCCGATCCCACTGTGACAGCGCGTTCTTTCCAAAATGATATTCGCATTACCAAAAAATATGTTCCGGCAGTGGACGCAAATCAATCCCCTACCCAACTCATTGCGCATTTGACCGCAACTGCCCCGCAAACAATCTCACATATCATTGCCCCGGGCGAAACATTGGATTCGATTGCACTTGCGTACCATATGAACTACGATCAGCTTTTGGCCCTAAATCCCAACTTGAATACGACACCTTGGCAAATCGGTCAATCTCTCAATGTCACAAAAGATGTCCCTTGCCTGTCGGTTGCTACGGTAGAACATATCTCTTACACCCAAGTGCTGGAAGCTCCCGTTTATGAACAAACCAGTGATTCCCTCTACATAGGAGAGCGCCAAATTCTTCAGCCGGGTGAAGCCGGTGAGGCAGTATTACAGGCAGATGTGACGCTTCTCAACGGAGAAGAGCAATCTCGTACGATTCTATCCAATATCGTCGCGCGGGAACCAACCGCTACCATCATTGCAGTCGGAACCAAAGAACTCCCCCCTGCTTTCGTTTGCCCCACAGCCGGCAGAATCACTTCCCCTTTTGGGTATCGTTACATATTTGGTTCCACTTCATTCCATACCGGAGTTGATATTGCAAACCCTTATGGCACCCCCATTTCCGCCTCACAAAGTGGCACAGTCACCTTCAGCGGCCCACAGGGATCTTATGGTAATCTCGTGATTCTGGATCATGGAAATGGATTTCAAACTTATTACGCACACTGCTCCTCCATTTTGGTTGCACCCGGTGATCCCGTGGTCAGTGGACAAGTGATTGCGCAAACCGGTACAACCGGGCGGTCAACAGGGAACCATTTACATTTCGAGATACGATTCAATCGTGTGCCTATCGATCCGCTCCAATATATTTCATAAAAGAGGGGCTGAGACGAAACAGAAAAATCGTCTCAGCCCTTTTTTGAACATTTTTTTGGAAACC
>JAVVSI010000014.1:0-9483 GCA_036654315.1 Evtepia sp.
TATTTCTGTCCGCAGATAGGGCAGATATCCCCCGCTGTGTCGCGGAAGCCGGTTGCAACGCTGTGGTCTTGGAAATGAAATCCGAGGACGGATCACTTGCCTACGTTTCCGCGCTCCCGCTTGCGATAAAAGAAAAACATTCGCTTGCGGATCCCGGTCGAAATTCCGCCCTGAGACGCTTAAACCTCACACCCAATTTATATACGGTTGCCTGCGTTTTTTTTGACGAAAATGAGGAGTATCTCAATGATATTTGCGTAGAACTTGCAAGTCTGGGATTTGACGAAATTCTCATGCGGGGATTTCCTACAACAGAGCCGGAATCGCTTTCTCTCGCCCTGGCACCTTATCCAATCGCCCTCTCTTTTATGTTGCCTCCCACACGCCATTTGTCTCGATCAAAATGGGATTTTGACTTCATTCGCTATGCAGATCATATTTGGACAAATTCCGATTTGTCCACCTATGACGGACTCAAATTTCCAAAAGAAGATATGATTGTCATGGGAAAGGATCAAAACACAGAATTTTTGAACTGGGCTATTTTGGATTAAAAATACAGCTTATACCATTGACATGATTCTTGTTTGAAAAAAAACAAGTTTTTTTTGCTGAACTTTAACATTTAAGCTCAGAACAAACTGTAAGTTCATCCAAATTGCGCCTGCGTTTGGGGATTATTCTTGCATTTTCTATTGATGGTTGTAAAATAGTAAGTACAATGGGGGGAAATTTTTAAATTTTTTAACGGAAGACGGTGATACAGTGTCTATTGAAGCCATTTCAGAGGTCAATAAAGTTGAATCCGATATCCAGGGAAAAAAGCTGGCCGCGTCCGCACAGGCGAAACAAATCGTCGGAGATGCCGAACGCGCAGGTCAGCTGCTCTTGGAGTCATCCCGTCACGATGCGGAAACTGAAGTCAAAGCGTTAATGGCTCAGGCGGAAGAACAGGCAAGCACATTGACCGCAACGGTCTTTGCCGATACCAAAAAATCCTGCAACGCCCTCTGTAAATCTGCGGAACAGCGGCTCAAACCCGCTGCCGAACTGATCGTAAAAAGGATTGTGAGTGTCTCATGGCGATTGTGAAAATGAAACGGCTGAAACTCATCGCCCTACAGGAAGAACGCTCTGCCCTATTTGCCCGACTCCAACATCTCGGCTGCGTCGAAATCACAGAGACCAATGCGCTGTCCGATCCGGAATGGGCGAAGCTCCTGCACAAAGATTCTTCCGGTGCCGGTGAAGTGAAAGCGAACATCTCCTTGATTACCCATGCGATGGACGCCCTTAAAAAATACGCGCCCGTCAAAGGCGCACTGTTTGAAAAGCGTCCCAGCTTGAACGAAACGGATTTCCTAAATCCCAATACACTACAGGACTCCCTCTCCATTGCCCGGGAAATCCAAACAGCACTTTCAAATATCACGCGTGCCCAAGCACAGGAAAATCGGCTCACTGCCGCAAAAGCCGCGTTAACCCCTTGGCTGCCTTTTCAACAGCCTCTTGAGAACCTTTCGACCGAACACGTCTCTTTTAGTCTCGGTGTCTGTCCAATCGTTGCCGACCTTGCTGAGATGCAGCATTGCCTTGAGGCCACACCCCTTTCCGAATTGATTCCGATCTCAAAGGACCGAGATCAACACTACCTGCTCTTAGCAGCGCATTTTTCGGAATTGGATGCTGCCTTGAATACCCTTCGTTCATTTGGATTTTCCGGCGCACAGTTGGTCGCAAAAGGAACCCCGGCAGAAGCGATCATACAAGTCGATCGGGAACTCGCAGAACAAAATACCATTCGTACAGAGCAGGAGGCGGTCATTGCCGCTATGGGCGGTACCCGTCCACAGTTAAAACACGCAATGGATTGTCTCCGCCAAATGTTGGATCGGGAATCCGCACGCGAACGATTACTGACAGATGGTACCATCGTCTTTTTAGAAGGCTTTGCCACAGTACCCGCAATCCCAAAGTTGGAAGCAGAGCTTTCCTCTTTCGCCTGTGCGTATGAGTTTTCCGAACCGCAATCGGAAGAGACGGTTCCCACACTCCTGCATAACCCAAAATGGATGTCCTGCATTAACATGGTAACCGAGATGTACTCTTTGCCCGCGTATAAAGGCATTGACCCAAACCCCTTGATCTTTGCTTTTTTCATTCTGTTTTTCGGCTTCATGTTTGCAGATGTCGGTTATGGCATCCTACTGCTCGTGGTTTCAATTATCATCACAGTGCGATATCATCCCAAAAAGACCATTGGATATATGTTCCAACTTGGAATATACTTAGGCGTCAGTACCATCCTATTTGGACTTGTGACCGGGAGCTTCTTCGGTGATGCCATTACCGTATTCTCTCAGAACTTCATGAGCCATACGATTACACTGCCCTCGCTCATCAGTCCACTGACCAACCCCATGAGCGTTCTGATCGTTGCCATCGGTATGGGTATTGTCCAACTTCTATTTGGTCAATGCGTTCATATCTACATGGAAATACGAGACGGCCGCGCACTGGATGGGTTTTTGGATGTTGTCCCTTGGTGGATCTTGTTTGCGGGTATTGTATTGTTCGCACTCAAAGGCACCGCTTCCGGTCTCTGGATTGGCGTTGCCGCCCTTGTCCTCACGCAGGGCAGACATAAAAAAGGAATCTTGGGAAAAGCCTTCGGTGGGATTGCGAGTCTCTATGACGTGACAAGCTGGCTCTCCGATGTACTCTCCTACTCTCGTCTTATGGCACTGATGCTTGCAACCTCTGTCATTGCAAGCGTTATGAATATCCTCGGCGCACTGCCCGGTAATGTGATTGCCTTTGCCATTGTCTTTGTCATTGGTCACGTCTTTAATATCGGCGTCAATATTATCGGTACCTACGTCCATGCCGCACGTCTGCAATACCTTGAATTCTTTGGCAAGTTTTATCAAGAAGGCGGCGTTCCGTTTCGGCCGCTTGCCTACCAAACGAAATATGTTGATGTAAAAGAGGAGGAATCTTAATTATGGAATTTCTAGCTAATTGTGGTACTCAAATCGCTTTTCTGGGCGCGGTTCTGGCTGTTGGTATGGCCTGCGCAGGTTCCGGTCGTGGTGTTGGTCTGGTCGGTGAAGCGTCGGCCGGTGTTCTGTCCGAAGATCCCAGCAAATTTTCACAGTGCTTGATTTTACAAATTATCCCCGGTACACAGGGACTTTATGGTCTGGTTATCTGGTTCTTTGCGATGATGAAAATGGGCTTCTTTTCCGGTTCCATCCCCGTTTTAACCATTGCACAGGGCTTTGGCTTCTTCGCCGCTTGTCTGCCTATGGCAATTGGTGGTATGGTCACTGCTGTTGCACAAGGTCGCTGCGCTGCTGCCGGTGTTTCCCTGATTGCAAAACGCCCCGAAGAAATGTCAAAAGGTATCATCATGGCAATCATGGTTGAGTTCTATGCCATCCTTTGCTTGCTCGCATCCTTCCTGATGCTCAACAGCATGGGTGTCTAATATGAACGGCCTCAATCGAATCACAGATCGTCTGCTTGCCGATGCACAATCTGAAATTGATGCGACGATTCTCGCCGCGCAAACAGAAGCGGATGCCATTCGCGCGCGTTATGAGCAGCAGGCGCGACGTGAACGAGAAGAAATACTCGCCCGCGGGCGTAAACGTGCCGGAGAACATAAGGAGCGTTTGGCGGGTGCCGCACAATTGGAAGCGCGTAAAATGGTGCTGACTGCCAAGCAGTCGATGCTTGACCGCGCCTACGATATGGCAAAAGAGGAGCTTGCAAAACTGCCGGAAAAACAAACCATTGCCTTGCTTGCTATGCTTGCGGCCACCGGTAGTTCCTCCGGTAAGGAAGCGATTATTCTCTCGCAAAAAGATCATAAAACAATCGGGGATGCCGTTGTGACCGCCGCAAATAAGGCTTTAGCGGAGAAAAAACGTCCCGCAAATTTAGTTCTTTCTCCCGAAACCCGCAATATTTTCGGTGGTCTGCTCCTGACCGATGGTGAAGTGGAAACCAACTGTACATTTGAATCCCTTCTCCGCCTCACAAAAGGTGAGATCATTGCGGATGCGGCAAACGTACTCTTTGCCTGACTCATGTGTATACCATTAGAAAGGAGGTTGAACTTTGGATACTATCAAAGATATTGATTACCTGTTTATCTCCACCCGCGTCCATGCCTTAGAGCGGAATCTGCTGTCCAAGGAACGTATGACGCGTATGTTGGAAGCCCCCTCCTTGGACGATGCCGTGAAAGTTTTACCGGAGTGTGGCTATCCTGAGCTGATTCCATTGGACGATCGCATCCTCCGCAATGCACTGGCGGAAGAACAGCATAAGACGTTTTCGGATCTCGCGGCCTTGGTTCCGGAACCTGCACTCATTGATGTTTTCCGAGTCAAATATGACTATCACAATGTAAAAGTTCTCCTCAAAGCGGAGGTAACCGGTGCAGATCCGCTCCCCATTCTGACGGATGCGGGGCGTGTCAAGGCAAAGGAACTGCACGAAAAAGTCCTTGCCTCTGATTTTCGCGGCATACCCGCGATTCTGCAATCTGCAATCGTGGCCGCAAGGGAAACGCTCGGCACGACCTCTGACCCGCAATTATCCGATTTTGTGTTGGATCGTGCTTATTTTGAGGATATGCGTGCTTTGGCGGTACACGCCCAGTCCTCTTTCTTGGAGGGCTATGTTCGCATTCTGATTGACGCCGCGAATTTGCGTACCGCCATCCGGACACAGCGTATGGGTAAGAACAGTGAGTTTTTAAAAGAGATCCTGTTCCATGGTGGCAATATTGACGCGAGCCGCATCCAAATGGCGGCCGGTTCCGGTGGATCACTGCCGGAGTTGTTTGCGGTCTCCCCGTTGCACGATGCCGCAGAGGCGGGTGCTGCTACCTTGAATGGTGGACGGCTGACCAACTTTGAGCGTCTATGCGACAATGCAGTCAGTGATTACTTAAAAGGTGCGAAATACGTCGCATTTGGGGAAGCACCCGTCATCGCGTATCTTGCCGCCAAAGAAAACGAATTTACCGCCATTCGAATCATTTTGAGTGGACGTATGGCGGGTCTGCCCAGCGAAATTATATCGGAAAGGTTGCGAGATTCCTATGTATAAAATTGCGGTTGTGGGTGACCGGGACAGCGTCATGGGATTTAAAGTGCTTGGTCTTTCTGTTTTTCCCACATCGGATGCAGAAGAAGCAAGAGACACCCTCGCGTCCCTTTCCAAACAAAATTATGCGGTGGTTTATCTCACCGAACAGCTCGCAGTTGATTTGACTGCGGAACTCGAACGCTATAAAGCACAATTGACCCCCGCCATTATCTTGATTCCGGGGAAAGAGGGTTCGCTTGGGATTGGGCTTGCCAATGTTTCCCTTGCGGTTGAGAGAGCGATTGGCGCGGATATCTTATAGGTCGGCGTTGGAACGAACGTGCGATCTTCAAGAAGCAAAGAAACAGGAAAGACTTCAATCTCTAAACTAGCGTAGTGCGAGAACTTGACTTGAAAGAAGGTTTGCAGACTTGAGCGGAAAAATTGTAAAAGTATCGGGCCCCCTTGTCGTCGCAACCGGGCTTGCCGATGCCAATATGGCTGACGTCGTGCGTGTCGGAAAGCAACGCCTGATTGGCGAAATTCTGACCATGAACGGCGATTCTGCCGCAATCCAAGTGTATGAGGAGACTTCCGGTCTTGGACCCGGCGCGGAAGTCGAAACCACGGGTTTCCCACTCTCTGTTGAGCTGGGGCCCGGTCTGATCGAAACAATCTATGATGGGATTCAGCGTCCTCTTGAAAAAATCCGTGAACTGACCGGTGCAACCATTACGCGTGGTGTGGAACTGCCCGCACTCGACCATGATAAAAAATGGACGTTTACACCAAGCGTGAAACCCGGCACAAAAGTGAATCCCGGCGATGTTCTGGGTACAGTACAGGAAACTTCCATCGTACTCCATAAAATCATGGTGCCACATCGCACCAAAGGTACTGTGAAAACAATCAAAGCCGGCGATTTTACCGTCATGGATACGGTTGCCGTCCTCACAGCAGAGGATGGCTCTGAACTCAATATCACAATGCTCCAGCGTTGGCCTGTCCGTGTCGGTCGACCCTATCTCCATAAATATCCACCGACGACCCCACTTTGCTCCGGGCAGCGTGTCATTGATACCCTGTTCCCACTGGCAAAGGGCGGTACAGCGGCAGTACCGGGACCTTTCGGTTCGGGTAAAACCGTGGTACAGCATCAGCTTGCCAAATGGTCGGACGTAGATATCGTGATTTATATCGGTTGCGGCGAACGCGGCAACGAGATGACCGACGTATTACGCGAATTCCCTGAACTCACCGACCCGCGTACCGGGGAATCTTTGATGAAACGAACCGTTCTCATTGCAAATACCTCAGATATGCCGGTTGCCGCCCGTGAAGCGTCGATTTATACCGGTATTACCATCGCCGAATATTTTCGCGATATGGGCTATGATGTCGCTGTTATCGCAGATTCCACCTCGCGTTGGGCAGAAGCACTCAGAGAGATGTCCGGTCGTCTGGAAGAGATGCCCGGTGAAGAAGGCTATCCCGCATACCTCTCCTCTCGTCTTGCCCAATTTTACGAACGGGCAGGTAGTGTCGCGTGTATTTGCTCGGATGGCGAACGCCGCGGATCATTGACTGCGGTTGGTGCGGTTTCACCGCCGGGTGGTGACTTGTCAGAACCGGTCAGTCAGGCAACCATGCGAATTGTCAAAGTATTCTGGGCGCTCGATTCGGGACTTGCTTATCGTCGACACTTCCCCTCGATCAACTGGTTGACTTCTTATTCTCTGTATCTGGATTCCCTGAAAGATTGGTTTGACGAGAATCTTGGCACGGAGTTCCTCAAAAACAGAGAACGCGCCATGGCGATTTTGCAAGAGGAATCGGGCTTAAATGAAATCGTGCAATTGGTCGGTAAAGACTCACTTTCTCCCAAAGACCAGCTGACACTCGAAAGTGCAAAAATCCTACGCGAAGATTTCTTGCAGCAAAACGCCTTTTCCGACATTGACGGATATTCTTCTCATGACCGCCAGCTCCGTCTGATGTCGATTATATTGGAGTACGACCGTCTCTGCCGCGATGCCATTCAAAATGGTGCGGATATCAATGCACTGTTTGCCATTCCCGCGCGGGAACGGATCGGTCGCGCCAAAAACGTCGAGCCGGATCAGTATGAAGCGGTGTATACTGAAATTCGCAGTGAAATGATTGCGCAGATTGAAGCCATCAAAGGAGGTGCGGAGGCATGATTCGCGAATATAAAACAATTCAAGAAGTCAATGGACCTTTGATGGTGGTGCGTCGCGTAGAAGGGGTCACATATGATGAGCTTGGCGAAATCGAATTGCCGAATGGCGATGTCCGCCGCTGTAAAGTCCTTGAAGTGAACGGCGATAACGCAGTGGTTCAGCTTTTTGAAGCATCTGCGGGTATTAACTTAAAAAACTCAAAAATTCGATTTTTGGGTCACCCGCTGCAACTTGCCGTTGCGGAGGATATGCTGGGACGTGTCTTTAACGGCATGGGTCAGCCGATTGATGGCGGGCCGGATATTCTGGCCGCAGATCAACGCGATATCAATGGTCTTGCCATGAACCCCGCTGCCCGTGACTATCCGAACGAGTTTATACAGACCGGTATTTCAACCATTGACGGATTGAATACCTTGGTACGTGGGCAAAAGTTGCCTATTTTCTCCGGTTCCGGTCTGCCCCATGCGAATCTTGCCGCGCAAATTGCACGACAGGCGAAAGTGCTTGGGAACGACAGTTCTAATTTTGCGGTCGTATTCGCCGCCATTGGTATCACATTTGAAGAATCCGAATTCTTCATTCAGGATTTCCGCAAAACCGGCGCGCTGGAACGCACGGTGCTATTTACGAACCTCGCAAATGACCCGGCAGTCGAGCGTATTGCAACCCCGCGTATGGCACTGACCGCCGCCGAATATCTGGCTTTTGAAAAAGGAATGCACGTTTTGGTTATCTTAACGGATATCACAAACTATGCAGAAGCTTTGCGTGAAGTTTCCGCCGCAAAAAAAGAAGTACCGGGCAGACGTGGGTATCCCGGTTATCTGTATACCGACCTTGCTACGATGTATGAACGTGCGGGTCGTCGGCTGGGGAATCCCGGCTCGATTACGATGATTCCAATTCTAACCATGCCGGAAGATGATAAGACTCACCCCATCCCCGACCTCACAGGTTATATTACAGAAGGTCAGATCATTCTGTCCCGTGATTTATTCCGTGCCGGTATTACACCGCCAATTGATGTTTTACCATCGCTGTCCCGTTTGAAAGATAAGGGAATTGGCGAGGGAAAAACGCGTGAAGATCACTCGGGAACCATGAACCAACTGTTTGCGGCCTACGCAAGCGGCAAGGAAATGAAAGAATTGATGTCCATTTTGGGAGAGGCGGCACTGTCGGAGACTGACCTACTGTATGCGAAATTCGCAGATGAGTTTGAAAAACGCTATGTTGCGCAAGGTGCGGATGAAAACCGCTCCATAGAGGAAACCCTTGATCTTGGTTGGGAATTGCTTTCCATGTTACCAACCAGTGAATTGAAGCGGATCAAGCCGGAACACATTGAACGCTATCTGCCAAAGCATGAAGCCTAAAGGGGGGATTCCACTATGCCCGCTACCACAGTAAACCCAACCCGGATGGAACTGACCCGACTGAAAGGTCGTTTGAAAACGGCGACGCGGGGTCATAAGTTACTGAAAGACAAACGTGACGAACTGATGAAACAGTTCATGGAAGTGGTGCGTGAGAACCGCGCACTGCGCCAAACGGTTGAGGAAGCCCTCATGCGTGCGCATGATGCGTTTACGGTTGCATCGGCCTTAATGTCGCCTGAGTTTTTGGAGCAGACGCTGCTTTATCCAAAACAGAGTGTGAGCTTGGCATTGTCGCAAAAGAATATTATGTCGGTGAATGTCCCGGTTTACAACTTCAAAACCAAGAGTGCGAACCCCGGCGAGATCTATCCATACGGGTTCGCCGCAACATCGGGCGAATTGGACGATGCCGTGAAAGCACTCGCGGATGTATTCGAAAAGATGTTGCACCTCGCTGAAATTGAAAAAACGTCTCAATTATTGGCGGAGGAAATCGAAAAAACGCGTCGTCGTGTCAATGCCTTGGAGTACGTTAAAATTCCGCAGATGCGGGAGAGTATCAAGTACATCACCATGAAACTCGACGAAAATGAACGTGCCTCAACCATTCGACTGATGAAAGTCAAGGATATGCTCCTTGCGCAGGCAATCGAGGAAAAACGCAAACAAGATGCAGAAGCAATGGAAGCATTCTCCGGTAGTACACCACAAGTTTCATAAGTAAAAAACAGGCGAAACCCATCATCATCTTGGGTTTCGCCTGTTTTAATTTATGCTTTTATGGAAAGTGCAGCGGG
>JAVVSI010000014.1:9493-14012 GCA_036654315.1 Evtepia sp.
AGACCAGCTCGAATTGTGGTGCAGACATGGTTTCGTGTTCCAGTAGAAATTGAGCCACAAGCTCCAGTTGGGGGCGTTGCCCGTTTAGAATGGCTTCACAGTGATTGTACGCTTTGTCTATAATCGCACGGATTTCCGTATCAATCATGCCGGCAATTTCTTCGGAGTAGGCACGACCTTGTGACATACTGCGGCCAATAAAGACCTCATGATCTCCGTCAAATGCGACGGTTCCAATTTTACGGCTCATGCCATACTTAGTGACCATATCCCGCGCAATTGCGGTTGCTTGGCGTAGATCACCGGATGCACCGGTTGAGCTATCACCGAGTACCATCTCTTCTGCGACACGGCCACCCAGACAGGCAACGATGCGATCGGTCAATTCCTGTTTGGACTGATATGCCTTATCCTCCTGTGGCAGAGAGATTGTCATACCACCTGCGGGACCACGCGGAATGATTGTAATTTGATGCACCGGATCCTGAGACTTGAGTGCATGAATGACAACAGCGTGTCCGGCCTCGTGATAGGCGGTCAATCTCTTGGTATGCGGTGTAATCACACGGCTGCGTTTTTCGGGACCCGCAATCACTTTCAAGATGGCATCATGCAGTACATCCATTGTAATGAACGGTTTGTCTTCACGGGCGGAGAGAAGCGCGGCTTCATTGAGTAAGTTTTCAAGATCTGCGCCGGTAAACCCACCGGTTGCTTTGGCGATGATAGCAAGATCCACATCCTCCGCCAGTGGTTTATTACGGGCATGGACTTGGAGAACTTCCTCGCGTCCGCGGATATCCGGCAGACCGACATAGACCTGCCGATCAAATCGACCGGGACGGAGCAGCGCAGGGTCTAGGATATCGGCGCGGTTCGTGGCGGCCAAAACGATAACGCCTGCATTTTCGGAAAATCCGTCCATTTCAACCAAGAGCTGATTTAAAGTTTGCTCACGTTCATCGTGACCACCACCAAGACCGGTACCGCGTTGACGACCGACGGCATCAATTTCATCAATGAAAACGATAGAGGGTGAGGTTTTTTTGGCCTGATCGAAGAGATCGCGGACACGCGATGCACCCACACCGACATAAAGCTCCACAAAATCAGAACCGGAGATGGATAAAAACGGGACATTTGCTTCTCCGGCAACGGCGCGTGCAAGCAAGGTCTTACCGGTTCCCGGAGGGCCTACTAAGAGGACACCCTTTGGGATTCTTGCGCCCAGTGCCATAAAGCGGGCGGGATCGCGTAAAAATGCAACGATTTCCGATAGTTCCTCTTTTTCTTCGTCTGCCCCCGCAACATCTTTGAAGGTAGCAGTTTTTCCGCTTTCGGCAAGTGTACGCGTTCGGGCGCGCCCAAATTGTGGGGCGTGTGGCGTACCGCCGCCTTTTGTGTTTCGCTGTGCCATCAGATACCATAGGAGGGCGAGAACCGCTAAAATTGCAAAACAAATCAACAAGGTGCGAATCCAAGAAGGGGTCGAATGATCGGGGTAATCGTAGTCAACAAGAACACCCGACTCCCATTGGTCGACGATGAGATCATTAAAGTCGTCGTAAAAGAGTTGGAAGCTATAGAGAGAATAGGTCACAGTGGTCTGGTCGCCAATGGGTTCGTATAGATTGAGGCGTACGGTATCATCCGTGACCGAGATAGACTTTACGGATTCACTCTCTAAGAGTGAACGAATTTCGGCATAAGAGTAGTTGGGGGCGGCATTGACCTGGCGTAAGAAGCTCATCGCGAGGAAAATGGCTGCGGCGAGAAAGACCAAATACAGTAGATCGCGGAAGAAGTTTCGCTTCACGAGGGAGTCACGCCCTTTCCGGCAAATGTTATTCGTAAATGGCGGGTTTGAGAACACCAATATAAGGAAGATTGCGGTAACGCTGTGCAAAATCCATGCCATAACCGACGACAAAGCTATCCGGAATGGAAAAGCCAAGGTAGTCGACCGTGACAGGACGCACACGGCGGTCGGGTTTGTCAAGCAAAACACAGAGTTTTAAGGAAGCGGGTTCGCGTGCTTTCAGTTCGGGGATGAGTTTGCTGAGTGTGTTGCCGCTGTCGAGAATATCTTCGACGAGGAGGACGTGCCGACCTCTGATATCCTGGGAGAGATCCAGCTTAATATTGACTGCACCGGAGGAGGAGGTGGTGGAGCCGTAGGAAGAAGCGGACATGAAATCTAAGTCAATCGGCAAATCAATTTCACGGATCAGGTCAGATAAAAATACGATACTGCCGCGTAAAATGCCAACGACCAAAGGAGGTGTGTCCGCATAATCTCTGGAAATTTGCTCGGCAAGTTCTGCAACGCGGGTTGCGATTTGGTCAGAGGTATAGAGAATTTGGGTCATATCTTGTTCTAGCATAACATAAACATCCTTTCATTTTTCTGTTTGAAAAGAAATCCGAAGCGCAATATCTCCGGTTTTTGCAATGGCACGGATATCCGCACCGATTCCCGGAACGGCCAACACGCCATCCTGATCTGCGAGGATCGGGAGTGCGTTTCGAAATCGGCGGGGGATCCGACTGTCAATGAAGAGTTTTTTGAGTGATTTGTGACCACGCCCGGGCAGTTGAATTTGATCACCGGGCAGGCGGCTACGGAGAAATGGCGAAAGATCTGCCCGAAGATATAACACGTTTTTTGGAATCGTATCCGGGCAGACATCGCAGTTACAAAAGACAGAAAAGGGAGCGTCAAGCCACGTCACACCGTCACGGACAAGTGGTGTGAGCGGAATGGGTGGCAGTTCCGCCGTTTTTGTAAAGAGGATATCCTGATAATTTTTTTGTGCAATGAGTTTGCCGGGCAGAGAAATGGAGCCGGAGGTTTTTTCGCTGCGTGCCAGCGCGATGATTTGTTCCAAGTGCGAGCTTGAGACGTTGGGAACATGAAGCCGATCTAAAACCTGCAAAGCCACTCTGGAGGCGATTGCGGGTGGTACTTCCGATAGCAGGCGCGTATCCAAAAGGAAACCGTCCGAAACTTGTTTGACCCGCTGACTTCTTTCAAACGCGCGGGCAGAAAGATAGGCTTGATCCGCGCGTAAAGTACGCGTTGTTGCAGTGATATTTTGTGACAAACGGGGATTGAGTTCGCGTAAAATCGGGACAACATCCGCACGCAGCCGATTGCGGGCAAAGCGGGTGTCGGCATTGGACGCATCTTCCCGAAACGTGAGTTGATTGCTTGAAAGGTAGTGCAAGACATCGCTACGATCCAGTTCCAAGAGGGGGCGAACGATTAGGTCGCGGCGTGGTGGGATTCCACATAAACCGCGTAATCCCGCACCGCGTACCAGGTGCAATAAGAGGGTTTCGAGATTATCATCGGCAGTATGTGCTGTGGCGATCCGCGTAGCACCTATTTTTTCGGCAGTGCGCCGCAAAAAATCATAGCGTAGCAGGCGTGCGCTGTCCTCAAGACCTCGTCCCATTTTTTTTGCGGCGGCTGACACATCCCCCGAACCAAGGGAACAGGGAATATGAAGCGTATGGCAAAGTGCTTCGACAAAGGAAGCATCCATGTCCGCATCGGCACCGCGCAGGTGGTGATTAAAATGTGCGACCTGCAAAGAGAAGCCCAGTTCCTCCTGCAATTGGAGCAGTGCGTGCAATAAAGAAACTGAGTCTGCCCCGCCGGAGACAGCGCATAAAACGAGTTCTCCGCGCGGGAGCATATCATATTCGGTAGCCAGTGTACGGATGGACGTCAAAAAATCAGTAGTCATCAGTGTGCCTCCGATCAATGGAAGAGAATGCCGTAAATTCGGGAAGCCATTGCAGTTCAATGGTACGCGTTTCGCCGCGTCTGTTTTTGGCAATGATACATTCGGCAAGATTGCGATTTTCGCTGTCTTTTTCATAATAATCTTCGCGGTATAGGAACATGACAACGTCGGCATCCTGCTCAATTGCACCCGATTCACGCAAATCGGAAAGCATGGGACGTTTGTCTGCGCGTGACTCATTCGCACGCGAGAGTTGGGATAGGCAGAGAACCGGCACATTTAATTCCTTTGACATAATTTTCAATGCACGGCTGATATCGGAAACGACTTGTTGGCGATTTTCATTGCCGTATTTGGCTTTTCCGCCTGCGGATTGCATCAATTGTAGGTAGTCGATGACGACAAGACCCAGATTGTCTACACGTCGACATTTTGCGTTCATGTCGGCGACAGACAGGGAGGGGTTGTCGTCAATAAAAATATTGGTGCGGTTGAGGGAGATCGCGGCCAGTGCAACTTTGTCCCAGTCGGCATCTTTTAAGTCGCCTGTAATCAGCTTCTTGTTGTCGACAAAGGCCTCGCCGGAAATCAGACGCATACCAAGTTGTGCGCTACTCATTTCAAGGGAGAAAAACACGACAGATTTACCGGAAAACTTACCGGCGTGCAATAAAATATTGAGTGCAAGTGAAGTTTTCCCCATACCGGGTCGCGCGGCCAGTAAAATCAGTTCAGCGGGATTGAGTCCGGTGAGTGCGGTATCCAAA
>JAVVSI010000015.1:0-9088 GCA_036654315.1 Evtepia sp.
GGCGCGTAACACCGTTTTACGCAGTCCATTATGATTCGGAAACTTTCGGTCGTACAGGAAGAAAGCTACGACCCTTACCACAATTTGGCCGTGGAACAAACTTTAATGGAAACCGTTCGCCCGGATGAATGCATCCTCTATCTTTGGCAAAATCAAAAAACTGTCGTCATCGGTCGCAACCAAAACGCATGGCGTGAATGCCGTGCAGAGGCCTTGTCCAACGACGGCGGACAACTCGCAAGGCGGCTTTCCGGCGGCGGTGCCGTCTATCATGATCTCGGCAATCTCAATTTCACCTTCCTGCTCCATAAAGAAAATTATGATCTCTCCCGACAGCTCAATGTGATTCTCGAAGCTTGCCGTATTTTGGAGATTCCTGCCGAACGCTCCGGACGAAACGATATTGTAACCAATGGACGCAAATTTTCCGGCAACGCGTTTTATACACAGGGAGAACGCAGCTATCATCATGGTACCTTGCTTCTGGATGTCGATACCGCAAATATGGGACGCTATTTAAACCCATCTACCGCAAAATTAGCCGCTAAGGGCATTGCATCCGTGCGTTCCCGCGTCATCAATTTGAAAGAACTCTGCCCCGGTCTGACCATCTCGTTTCTTCAAATGGTTCTGATGGAAGCTTTTTCTCATGTCTATGGCCTAAGCCCTCACCTCATACAATGCGGCGCACCCGAGCGGGTTGCGGAACTGACCAAACGAAACGCCTCCTGGGATTGGCTTTATGGTCAACCACTCCCCTTTACCTGCGCTTGCGAAGCGCGTTTTTCCTTCGGGGAACTACGGGTGGAGTTTCAAGTGAAATCGGGTCTTATTTATGATGCCCGCGTTTATTCGGATGCCATGGACTGGGATTTTGCCGCGCCTCTACAGACCCGGCTCATCGGTTGCCGTTTCGACTCCATCGCGCTGGAAAAACGACTTTGCTCATTTCCACTTTGTGATGAACTTTTGACTTTGTTCCGTACGCAATTGTTCTCCCTCTGATGTTCCGCATCGCAAAGTCATTTTTACTTTAGGCAAATAGAAAGGACGATTTTTTATGTCCGATTATCAATTGATTGTCATTGGCGCAGGTCCCGGTGGCTACACCGCCGCCCTACGCGCTGCTAAATTAGGCCTCAAAACCGCCGTGATTGAAAATAGTCACGTCGGTGGCATCTGTCTCAATCGTGGCTGTATCCCCACAAAATCGCTCTTGCACTCCGCTGCCCTACTCACTGCCGCACGAAATGGTGAGGCTTTTGGAGTGACCGCCGAAAATATCACGTTTGACTTTTCCGCGATGCACGCGCACAAAAACCAAGTCATTGAACAACTGCGTACAGGCATTCTCCAGCTTTTCCAACGTGCCGAAATTGATTATTTACAGGGGACTGCCTCCCTCATTGGGACCGGTCAAGTCCGTGTGGTCGGAAAAGGTGCGCCCCACGAATATACTGCCGATCATATCTTGATTGCAACCGGTTCTGTTCCCACAAAGCCACCTATCCCCGGCTTTAACCTCCCCTGCGTCCTCACCTCCGATGACCTCCTCTCACCCAATGCAAGAATGTATCGCTCCCTGATCATCATTGGTGGCGGTGTCGTTGGTGTCGAGATGGCTTCTATTTATGCGGCACTCGGTTGCAAAGTCACTATTTTGGAAGCAATGTCGCGTATTTTACCTACAATGGAACGCGAAGTGTCTCAAAATATGACCATGATTCTCAAAAAACGAGGCGTCCAAGTCCTCAGCTCCTGTACAGTGGACAAAGTTGCTTCCGATGCAACCGTGTACTATCAGAGCAAAGAACAGGCAGCGACTGTCTCCGCTGAGGCAATTCTCTGTGCCATCGGTCGCCGTCCCAATACCGACGGATTCACCGGCTTAAATATGGAACATGGCAGAATTATCGTCAATGCAGATTTTGAAACCTCCCTCCCCAATGTCTACGCCGTCGGCGATGTCACCTCTAAAATCCAGCTGGCTCACGTTGCCACCGCACAGGGGATTGCGGCAATTGAACATATTGCAGGTGTGGAAGCCTGTACCGATTTAAATGCTGTCCCCTCTTGTATCTATACAAGCCCCGAAATCGCCTGTGTCGGTCTGACCGCTGACGAAGCAAAGGAACGAGGACGTTCCGTCAAAGTGGGAAAAGCACTCATGTCCGCCAACGCCAAAACCGTAATCGAAAACGGGGAACGCGGTTTTATTAAAATCGTTGCCGATGCCGACAGCGGTGTCATTCTCGGCGCACAGCTCATGTGCGAACACGCGACGGAACTCATTTCCGAACTCACCTCAGCGGTTGTCAACAAGCTGACTGTGAGTAAACTCCGACGCGTTGTTCGCCCCCATCCTACCTTCGGTGAGACGGTTTTCGATGCCCTTGATGCCCTGAAATAGAGATCTTTCGCCTCATAATCAATATAAAAAATCCTGAAACCAATCAATGGTTTCAGGATTTTTGTGTTAAAAAGACTTGTCGAAAACGATGTTTCGCAATCTGTATTTCGCTATACCTGTGATGTTAGGGCGTGTCGGAAAATCATTTTAATTTCTTAGGCTTCTTTGCGCTCGCCGGTTCCACTGCCGGTATCTCGTCTGCCGATGGTTTCACGACGGTCTTTTTCGGCTTTTTCATCTTTTTCGGATTTTTGTCTCCCATGTTAAAACACTTCCTTTTTCACATAAAAGTAAAAGCCACTTCAAGATTCGAAGTGACTTTGCGCAATGAAATTTGTCGGTCATTTATTTTCACAAGCCACAAACAACAAAGCTAGTATACCATGTAATTCAAAAAATGTCAAATTTGTATCAAAACAAAAAGTCGAAAAGCAGGCTTATGAATCTATTTTCGGAATATGCTATTATATAGGCTTTGATGGAAATACTACGCTCAGTTTCACATCTCTTTCTTTTTTGGCGCGAAAAGTAGAAATCTATATCAAACTGTGATATAATTAAAAAAATATGTCAATCTGTCCATGAGAGGGTGAATCTGTACTATGACGGAACAAGAAAATCTAAGATCGGTCATTCGAAAATTTATGGAATCGGTACTATTTCAACACGATGTCGAAACTGCACTGGAAACAGTATCCGACAATATCATCGGCGTCGGCATGGGTGACCAAGGTACGATCTCGACCAAAGAACAACTCCGTACCTCTCTCAAACGGATGAATATGACTGCTTCCGCACCCGTCGCAGTCAACTATTCCAGAGAGGATATTCGATTCCATCCGCCGAGCTTTGCGACTGCTACTCTTGTATACGAAGTTGTCACTGAAGTAGAGGGTAGTATCTCAAAAAGCTCTTTTATTCAAACCGTTGCAGCAAAAAAAGAACAGGATCTATGGAAAATTTGTCTCTTGCAGGCCGCACCTCTTACATTCACAGTGGAAACGATCGAAAATTATCCGCTTCAATTTGCAGATACCGTTTTGTCAGACCTGAAAATTGAAATGCAACTCAATACCTTCGATCTCATGAATAAAAACTTCTCGGGTGGTATTTTCGGCACCTACGTCACCAAAGATTTCCCACTCTATTTTGCAAATGAAACATTCATTCGTAATTTGGGATATACGCATCAGGAATTTTATGATACCTTTCGGAATGACGTTTCTAAGCTCATTTATCCGTTGGATAAGGCGAGAGTTTTGGCCGAAGTCCACAACTATCTAAAGGACAATATCACTGAATGCAAATTGAAGTTCCGACTTTTGAAAAAAGACGGTAGCTTCGCTTGGGTCATTGAGCATGCACGTAAAACGGAGGACGAAAATGGCATACCGATTTTACTGGGTATTACTACAAATATCACTGAAATGGTCGAATTACAGAACAAACTCGAAACACAAAACAAAATGATTTTGGCCGGTATGCACTATGCAAGTAAAATCCAAAGAGATTCTTTGCCCGATTTTTCCGTATTTAAAAAAGCCTTTTCCGACGCTTCTGTGATCTGGGAACCACGCGATATCGTCGGCGGCGATCTCTATCAGCTGAAAACAGGGACGAATGGCTCGGTTCTCGGCATCTGCGATTGTACCGGTCACGGTACCCCCGGCGCACTCCTCTCCATGCTCGTCGCATCCACATTTAATACCATCGCAGACGAAAACATCGTAAAAACAACTGCTGAGCTGGTTCTGGAACTGGACTTTAGAATGTCAGAAGTTCTCAATGCCCATGTCGGGAAAACAGAACTGTCTCATATCCGCGACGGTTGTGATCTCGCCATTCTTTTTATCAAAAAGGACGGATCCGTCGAGATCTCATCCTCCGGAATGCATGTCTTTATCTGCGACGGAACAGCTGTTCGTAAAATCAAAGGTCCAAAACTCCATATCGGAGAAGGTCGATGCGACACCGCAGATAAAATTACGATATCTACCATTCTGCCCAATCCAAACAATACATTCTATATCGCATCAGACGGCCTTTACGATCAAATCGGCGGAGCCTTGGCCCATCCATTTGGATATCGCATTTTCGAAAAAATTATTCTTGAACATCATGCCGAGACGCAATCTGCGATCTCTCAAAAAATATGGGACGCGTTTGAACTGTATCGAGGAGACGAGCCACGCCGGGACGATGTGGAACTCATCTCATTCAAACCGTGAAGCAAGGAGCTATGTACGCGTGGAGGATCTATTCGAACGAGAACAAACTATCTTAAATCATGCCCTCGCACGACTTCACGATATCCAAAACGGAACACCCTGTTCCACTCTGGATTATGCACTGATCGTGGAAGAGTACAAGAGACTACTCAAACAGCTACGGCGTATGACACGCATTTCAGATAAAACAACCATTGACCTCAATGCCAGTCGACTGGATTTACAGGATAAAGTGCATTTCGATGAATTAACCGGTATCTACAATCGACGTTTTCTGGATGAAAGTTTTCAACACATTCTCTGTGCCTTGTCCCCTGAGCGGGGATTTCTCAGCCTACTCATGATTGATGTCGACTTTTTTAAACGCTACAATGATACCTACGGACATGATATCGGCGATGCGTGTTTGCGTACGGTTGCACAAACACTCAATCAAAGTATTCTACGCGCAAAAGACTTTGTGGCACGCTATGGCGGTGAAGAATTCGTGGTCATTTTGCAAAATACCGATCAAACAGGTGCCAATGTTATGGCAAATCGAATTTTGAAAAATATCACAGACTGTCATATCATTCATGAAAAAAACGAGGTAGCACCCTATGTCACCGTCTCCATCGGTGTTACAACCGGACGCGTCAAATCAACCGATACGATGACGGACTATATCAGAGCAGCGGACAAAGCACTCTATCACTCCAAACAAAACGGCCGAAATAAAAGCACTTTTATTGATATGGGGGAATATGAACTATGATGTTTGATATGCTTGCGTATTATAATATGCTAAAAAAAAGTAAAGTGGATATTATATATAGTGGCCCAATTTGGGCGGATGGCGTGGAGGGAATCGGCAGAACTTTGCGCAAACGTCTGGAATTGGATGACTTGCCCCTGACTGCCTCACAATCCGTCTTTTCCGTTTTCGTGGAGCAAATGAATAATATGCTCCTGTATTCTACCGAAAAAGCGGAGTTTACACTGGAAGGTGGAAAACCAACCGAAATCTCTACCGGCGTTTTCATCTTAGGCGCGCAGGGCAAAAAATATTTCTTGCAAAGTGGCAACCTTATGCCCACAAACCAAGCCGATGCCTTCAAAGCCAGAATTGATTATCTCAATACGCTGGATAAGGTTCAGCTTCGTAAATATTATAAAGAACAAATAAAATCCGAAAATAAAAACCCGGACAGCAAAGGTGCGGGTTTGGGACTGATCGAAATTGCAAGGCGCGCAACCTCTCAAATTGAGTATAGCTTTACGCCCATAGATGAGGAACAGAGCTTTTTTGCCATGTTCGTGCAAATCGGAGAATAGGAGGAGAACCCGTATGGCTTATCAGTTGGAAAAACCCAAAACAGGCTCAACGCCTTATATCCTCATTGACGAGGAGAAACGATATATGCAATTTGAGGGAGAAAGTTTTCACGAAAATGTCATTGAGTTCTACCGTGAAGTCGGAAATTGGCTGGAAGCTTTCCTCCAAACCGACTTCGACTCCTTTACTTTTGACTGCGAACTGAAATATTTCAACAGCTCAACTGCAAAGTTTTTACTCAATTTACTCATGGAAATGGACGAACACGCAGTCGACGAGAAAAAAATTACCGTCAACTGGATCACAAGCGAGGATAATGAAATTATTATCGAATGCGGCGAGGATTTTCAAGAGGAAATGCAACATTTAACTTTTCATATTATCATACGCTGAGGGCATCTCACAATTCGAAACAATGCGCAGAAGGGAAAATCAAGCATGAAAAAAAAGCAATTTGCCGCATTTATTCTCACTTTAACCGTTTTATGCGGTGTTGCCGCCTACGCCCTGAGTGGAACCGATTCACTCATCTCTACCGAATATTTAAGCAATACTTTTTTGCCTTCTGTATTAACACAGACAGAGGAAAAAGCCAAATCCCAATATGGTCCCAAATATGACAGCGCAAAATCTGAACTGGATTCTGCTGCTGCCTCCTATCTCACGCGCGCAAAAGCAAAAAATCCACAAAGTGATTGGACGCAAAGTAAAAGTTTTTCAAAACAAACCTATCACCGTTCGGACTCTGTTCGATTCTCAGCAGGCTCCGGCTTTATTCTGATGAAAGGTGCCGCCGTCGTCTCTGTCACAGGAGGCGAAGTCATTGATGTGACCTCCGGTGTCGCCACAAGCACTACCTTTCACTTAAATGCAGGACACCGTTATCTCGTCAGTGAGGGCGCAACAGCTACCTTGACCATTCGCTCCGATACCGCTATATTGACCGTCATGGGTCAATATAGCGTGACAGTCGGGAAACTTGACACGCTTCCATTTACAGATATCATTTCCGACGCCTGGTACTATTCCTATGTTGAATACGTTTGCAAAGCCGGACTCTTCAATGGTGTGGACGATACTACTTTCGCACCGGATTCACCCGTCACCCGCGCCATGCTCGCCACCATTCTACACCGCGTCGCAAAAACACCCGAATTGCCTACAACTGCCCCCTCCTTTACCGATGTGCCTGCCAAAGAATGGTTTGCAACACCGGTTCGCTGGGCAGCATCCGTCGGAATTGTCACCGGAATCGGAAATCACAACTTTGCACCCCAAGACAACGTAACCCGCGAACAAATGGCAACCATGCTCTTCCGTTATACCACAGAATATATGGGGCGTGATATGAAACCAACCGGAGAATTATCTATCTTTCGTGACGCAAAAAAAATCTCTTCTTGGGCAAACGCAGGGATCTCTTGGGCTGTCGGTGCCGGTATTTTGAACGGTCGTACCGACGGTACCCTTGACCCCAAAGGCTCCGCTACCAGAGCCGAAGTCGCCGCCATGATGCAGCGTTTTTCTAATTTGAAATTCTAAGACAATCCATTTTTCCTACTCGCTATTTTCACCACTTGCCAGCACACATATTTCGTGATACACTGTGATAGAAATCCTGAAAGGAGGACTCGAATATGTGGTATCAAGTTGCTTGGATCGCTATGATCGTTGCATTCGCGGTCCTGGAGGGGATCACCATCAGTATGGTCTCGATTTGGTTCTGTTTCGGGAGTGCTGTCGCGCTTATCGCAAATTTGTGCGGCGCACCGCTTTCCCTACAAATGGGCCTATTTGCCCTCGTTTCCATCCTCGCTATGGCACTCCTTCGACCCTTTGCACGCAAATACCTGAATATTAAGTCCGAAAAAACCAATGCGGATCGTATTATCGACGCAGTCGGCGTAGTAACCGAGGAAATCGACAACCAACACTCCAGTGGACAACTCAAAGTGAATGGCATGATATGGACCGCCCGCGCGGTAAACGAAGAAAGATTCCCGATCGGTACGCAAGTGCATATTCTGCGTATTGAGGGCGTCAAGGCCATTGTGACAAACATCGAAAAGGGAGCTTAACTATGGGTTCATATATTTTATGGGGTATTATTATTGTCCTCGTTCTGGCTATCTTGGCAAGAAATATTGTCATCGTACAACAGTCCAAAGCCTACGTCATCGAGCGTCTGGGCGCATTCTATACCGTCTGGAATGTGGGACTTCACTTCAAAATACCATTTCTGGAACGCACCGCAAGAATCGTCTCACTCAAAGAAACAGTAGCCGATTTTTTGCCGCAACCCGTGATCACAAAAGATAATATCACCATGCAAATCGACACGGTTCTCTATTTCCAGATCACAGATCCGAAATTATACGCCTATGGCGTCGAAAATCCGATGAGTGCCATTGAGAATCTGACGGCTACCACACTCCGCAATATCATCGGCGATTTGGAACTGGATCAATCCCTCACCTCCCGTGACATCATTAACACAAAAATGCGCAGTATTTTGGACGAAGCAACCGATCCATGGGGTATTAAAGTCAATCGTGTGGAATTGAAAAATATCCTCCCACCAAAAGATATCCAAAGTGCCATGGAGAAGCAAATGCGTGCAGAACGGGAACGCCGTGAAGCCATTTTACAGGCGGAAGGTCAAAAACAAAGTCAGATTTTAGTCGCACAAGGAGACAAAGAATCCCGCGTCCTCCGCGCTGATGGTGACAGACAGGCACAAATCCTCGCCGCTGAGGGCGAAGCTGAGGCAATTCGTCAGGTGAATATCGCAGTGGCCGCCTCCCTCAAACTCTTAAACGAATCCCACCCGGATGATCAAGTCATTAAACTCAAAGCCTTGGAAGCCTTTAAAACAATCGCAGACGGCAAGGCAACCAAAATTATTATTCCATCGGAAATTCAGGGACTTGTCGGCTTGTGTACCTCACTGAAAGAAGTCATGTCTGATTTCCCAACCGTAACAGAAGGCAAGAAAGACATGGATCAGCAGTTTTGAACCATGAGACCACTGAGGAGGGTGACGCAATGATTCTGGCGATTGATATCGGAAACTCCAGTATGACCATTGGACTTTATACGCAAGAGGGTCAATTAACCTTTTGTGCTTCTGTGAAA
>JAVVSI010000015.1:9098-13568 GCA_036654315.1 Evtepia sp.
GACAAAAGATCAATGCGCACTGGATCTTTTAGGTGTCTTTCGGCTCTATGGTGCGGATATCAAAAAAGTATCCGGTGCCATTGTCTCCAGCGTCGTTCCTCCACTGACAGCGGCGATTTCAGACGCAATTGCCATGTTAATCGGAAAAGCACCCCTCATCGTTGGGCCGGGACTCAAAACAGGGATGAATATTCGTTCGGAAACACACAATCAGTTGGGTGCGGACATCGTCGCCTCTTCCGTTGCCGCCCTGCAAAAGTATCCCGAACCACTGATCGTCATTGATATGGGAACCGCAACCACCATGTCCGTCCTCATCGGTAGCACATACGAGGGCTGCGTCATTATACCCGGAATGCGTATTGCCGTTGAGGCACTCTCCCAACGTGCGGCAGAACTGCCCCATATCTCCATTGAAGTCCCACCCTCTATTTTAGGTCGTAATACCATTGATGCCATGCGTTCCGGTGCCTTTTACGGCCATGTCGCAATGCTCGACAGTATGATTGTACGGCTTGAAACCGCATCAAAGCCCGCTGCAACCGTCGTGATGACCGGTAAAAATGCGGTGAATATATGGAAATATTGCGAGCATACCATCAAATACGACCCCAACCTCCGTATGGACGGCCTGTATCTGCTCTATCAAAAAAACAGACAAAAAAAGTTTGGGACTCCATAGCGCATAAACAAAGGCTCTGTTGCAGAAAAAACATCTGCAACAGAGCCTTTTTCTTATTTTCCCATACGATGGAGAACAGCCGCAACCTCAGCACGGGTGGCCGTGCCTTGCGGATCGAAACGATTGCCTTCTCTGCCTTTGATGATTCCATTGATTTGTGCATACATGGCAGACTCTACTGCCCACTCGCTAATCATGTGGGTATCTGCATAGGTGAGTTGCACTGCCCATGCACCTGTGGGCGCGGTTCCATTTACTTTGGCGTAGCGGAACAAAATTGTGGTCATCTCTTCCCGGCTGATCTTACGGTTTAGATCCGTACCGTCGGAAATGTTTTCCGATTTCGCCCAGTCCACTGCGGCACGATACCAAGTTGATCCCGCCGTATCGGCTGTGGCGTTCCCGCTCATGCGGTGCAAGGTCGTGAGGAACATGGCACGGGTCATGCTCGTGTTTGGCTCAAACGTTGTTGCGGCAGTCCCTTTCATCAGTCCCTTTTCGGCCATGTACATCACATCCGCATAGTACCACGCATCGGCAGAGACATCACTGAATCGAGCGGGGGGTTCGGGGACTTCACCTACATGGGCATTGCCGACGGTCCATATGCCGGTCATGGGCTGTTGGATCGTTACGGTTTCCGTTTTCCATTTGTGATAGGTGTTTTCGTCAATTTTATCAACATAACGCAAATCATTTTTGTCGGTGATTTGTTTGGCCGCCTCGTACTCTGCTTTGGTTGCTGTGGTCATATAGGTCACATCGTAGCTTGGCAGTGTCCACGATGTTCCGCCTACCGCATTGTATGACGTCCCGGGGGAAAGTTCGGTGATCTGCTCATTCAGGTAGGCTCTCGTTTGTAAGGCACAGATGGCTGTGCTATTGTCATAGCTTGCCCTTGTGCCATCTTGTAGACGTGGCGTCGTGAGTTGCGCACCGGGGTTCAGCGTGACAACACCGGTCGAACCGCCGCTCTGGATGATACCACCGAACACCCCACCGGAATCAACCACGAGATATCCGTCTACAAGCAACATACCACTTTGAGAAAAGCCTGCCTTTTTGAGGACAGCGGAAGAAGGATACACTTTTTTGCTCATATCCTCTTGTTTCAAGCCGTTATGAACAAACAGCGCGGGCGCCATGGTTTCGCCACTGCCTACCGTAAACGCCTTGCCCTCCACGGTCAAAGTTGCATCCTCCGCTATGGTCAAGGAAGAACCCGGCATGAGTTTCAGTCTGCGTTGCACGGCATAGTCTCCCTTTTCGAACACCATATGGACATTATACGGAATCGCGAAGTCCACGCTATCGGTGGATACCTCAACACCTTGTATGAGCATCTTCATGGCTTGCACGTCCATGCCACCGGAAATGGTATACGTGGTCAAACCCAAATCGGGGTTTTCGTCGGTATGTTTGTTCGGGTCAAAGGTACGGATGAGACTCGTCCCCGGTTTGAGCCGGAAGAGTCCATTTTGCGCAAAAAACGGAACATTGGTTTTATTATATGCACCGCTTGCGTACAAATTACACGAAACGAGGAATTCCGCACCTGCGTTTAAAGTCAGTGTGTTTTGAATGTTTTGAATTGCCCAGTGGCGAAAGGGTGTTTGATGATCGAAATAGAGGTCGTAGGTATTCGCGCCACCTACGAAATCGACCACAATCAAGGGTTCCGTGATCGTTGCACCGCTCTGCGCCGAAACAGTGCCGCTTCCATCTACGATTCCAAAGCTGTTCAACTTGCCGCCGTCTCCGATGACAATCGCACCATGATTTGCAATCTTACCATGCGCACCGGAAGTATGCCCTTGGTATCCGTTCATGGCCGGATAACTCATGACACTCCCCACAGTCAGCGTGCCATTCACGGTCAGTGTCACACCGGAATGGATCGTCAGTGTACGATATATGTCCTCTGAAATTTTGTCCATGGAGGCATTTTTACTGGTCCCATCCAGTACACCATCTAGGTCATCCGTTTGATCATATGGGATATACAGCGTAACGCCCACCGGTACGGTGGCATCCTGCGTCAGCGTTTCGTTTTGTGAAAGCACCACACGTTCCCCCGCTTTTGCCGTGGCAAGCCTTGTGTTGAGATCTGTATCGGCGGCGGACACGGTTGCCGTACAAAGTACTGCCATGATAAATACTGTGCATACACAGCGCAATGAGTTCATTCTTTGTTTCATAACTTTAAAAACCCCTTATAAAAAAGCATGGTCGGAGGAGGATGTATATTCCCCCTCCGACCATGGCATCTGTTTTGCTATTACGCGAATTTGATGGTATAGATGTATTGTACGTCGTTTTTATCGCTTACGATAATTTTGAGAGTTTTACCCTTCAAAAGATTGATAGGATCGTCACCCTTGATTGCAGTGCCGCCCGCACCTGTCAGGCCACTCGTCTGAACCAAATTTTTGAGAACTTCAGGCGTAATTGGCTTTGTGATATCCAAGGGAGCTGCGTTTCCAATTTTAACAGTGTGCACGATATTCTTATGTTTTGCCAATGTATTTTGCAGGGTGATGCCGATATCGCTATAGACTGTGGAAACGGGAATATTGCCATTGTTGATGGTAATCGTTGCTGTGTCGCTGCTGTTCAGGGCAGAAATCTTGGCGTATGTCATTTTAGGATTGATGTCTGTGATAGCATCATCAATCATTTTACTAATGGTAGCCTTTTCAATCTTTGTTCCCATTTTTTTTGCAGTGTTAAAAGCTGTTGTAGCTGCTTTCAGTGTCGTCAATCTGCCATCAAGTGTGGTTTGATTGCCGGTGTAGTTCTTAGCTGCTGCAATAGCTGCGGTGTAGGCAGCTTTGACGTCCTGTGTTACCCAAGTATCCTGACTCGTTACGTCCGAGCCATTTACACTTGCTGTGGTTGCATTGCAAGCAATGGTTGCCTGCTCAACTGCGGCGAGCAACTTCGTAGGATCACCCTTTGTGCCGGGCTGTTTTGCTACGTTGAATGCATTCGTTGGTGCAATCAGTGCAGTAATCGCAGCATCGACCACGGATTGTGTTGCATGGTTGGTCAAGGCTTTTGTTGCCTTTGTAATTGCGGCTGTATAAGTATTCTTTGCGCTAACAGAGACGTACTTCTGTGATGGAGCAACTGTCGTTGCATTATCGGTTACCGTCACAGAAGCGATATTGTCATTTGCTGCCTTGATGGTGACTCCCAGTGTGGATGTATCAATGGTCATACCATTATACTTTTTCGCATTGAATGCGTCGGTAGCTGTGTTCAATGCTGTGATAGCTGCGGCTGTTGCATTCACTTGTGTCGCTGTCATAATCGCGGTTTCGTACGCCGTCATAGTTGCCTGAGAAACCCAGAACTTAGTCGGCTCAACATTTGCGCCATTGCTACTCACCGATGCAGTCGCTTTGTTTGCGTTTGCGGCTGCAACTGCGTCACCAAGTGCTTTTTGAATCTCAGCAACTGTATCCAATGTGCCGGTCTTAATTGCCTGTTTGAATGTTGTAACTGCGGAGTTCAATGTGTTGATCGCACTTGTGACAGCTGATGTTGTCATATTGTCCTTGGGAGTTGCTGCTATGATAGCACCGTTGAGTGCTTGCATCGCTGTCTGTTTAACAAAGGCTACGCCTTTCGCAACTTGTGCTACATTCAGTTCACTGACCGTAACACCGGACTGCGCCGCAGTTGCTTCGTTCATTGCTTTTATCAATGCGGTTTTGTCTGCGGTGACAGCTACAGTTGCTACTGATTCTTTTGTGCTACTTGTGTAGTTTTTAATTACAACTGTG
>JAVVSI010000016.1:0-2194 GCA_036654315.1 Evtepia sp.
GTGAATCGAGTACGGAGGTGAGGAGTGCCGCCATATATTCCAAAGGGTAGTGGCATTTGAACCAAGCGGTTTGATAAGAAATGATCGCATAGGAGACGGCGTGTGCCTTATTGAAAGCATAGTTTGCAAAGTCAAAAATTTCATTGTAGATATCCTGAGCAACTTCCTCTGAGATACCAAGGGAAAGGCAACCTGAAATATGACGACTTTCGTCACCGAAGATAAAAGACCGACGTTCTTTTTCGATTTCATTGGCTTTCTTTTTGGAAATAGCACGGCGCATCATATCCGCCTGACCGAGGGAGTAGCCACCAAGGCGGCGGAAGATTTCAATGACCTGTTCCTGATAAACGATACAACCATAGGTGACAGAGAGAATGGATTCGAGCAGTGGGTGCTTGTAACGAATCAGTGCGGGATTTTGTTTACAGGAGATGAAGCGGGGGATGGATTCCATAGGACCCGGGCGATAGAGTGCGATGATTGCGGTGATATCCTCAATATCTTTCGGTTTGAGTCCCACGCAAACACCGGTCATACCGCTGCTTTCCATTTGAAATACACCGGAGGTGCGCCCCTCTGAGAGCATCTGGAAGGTAGGGGTATCGTCATCGGGGATAGAGGCGAGGGAAAAATCGGGGATTTGTTTTTTAAGCATTTGTACGGCATCATCGAGAACGGTCAAGTTGCGGAGGGCAAGGAAGTCCATTTTGAGTAAACCCAGTTCTTCTAGGGTGGTCATGGTGTACTGTGTCACGATTGCGTCCTCGTTTTTGGCAAGTGGGACGTATTCGGCGGCAGGTTTTTTTGTAATAACGACACCGGCGGCATGGGTAGAGGCATGGCGGGGCATACCCTCCAATTTTTTTGCAAGGTCGATCAAGTTTTTGACGCTGGGATTTTCCTCATAGAGTGTGCGGAATGGTTTTGAGACTTTGAGCGCGGAATCCAAGGTCATATGCAGGGTATTGGGGATTTGTTTTGCAATGGCGTCCACTTCAGCGTAGGGCATATTGAGTGCGCGTCCGACATCGCGGACTGCACCCTTTGCTGCCATAGTTCCAAAGGTGACGATTTGAGCGACATGATCCGCGCCGTATTTTTGATTGACGTATTCGATGACTTCACCGCGACGGCGGTAACAGAAGTCGATATCAATATCCGGCATAGAGATTCGTTCGGGGTTTAGAAAGCGTTCGAAGTAGAGGGCGTATCGCATAGGATCGACATCGGTGATATTCATACAGTAGGAGACCATAGATCCGGCGGCGGAACCTCTGCCGGGTCCGACGGGAATGCCTTGATTTTTTGCATAGCCGATAAAATCGGAGACGATCAAGAAGTAATCGACAAAGCCCATTTTGCGAATCATCGTCATTTCCGTCTCAAGGCGTTGTTTATATTCGTCGTTTGCATTGGGGTAACGGCTTTGGAATCCATTTCGGCAGAGTGTTTCGAAGTAGGTGTCACCGTCGACGTATCCGGGGGGGAGTTTAAATTCGGGAAGGTGATAGACACCGAATTCGAAGTCAAGCTGACAGAGATCCGCGATTTTCGCTGTATTTTCTAGGGCTTCGGGGGGAAATAAGAGTGCCATTTCCTCCTCGGATTTGATATAAAACGCATTGGTTTCAAATTTGAGACGATTGGGGTCATCGACGGTACGTGCAGTTTGAATACAGAGGAGGACATCTTGTGTGGTTGCATCTGCGCGGGTAAGATAGTGGGCATCATTGGTTGCAACGAGCGGAATTCCGGTTTCGTCATGGAGACGTAAAATGCCGCGCATGACCTCTTTTTGAATAGGGATTCCGTGATCCTGTAGTTCGAGATAGTAGCCGTCGGTGCCAAAGAGGGTCTGCATTTCCAGTGCATACGCTTTTGCCGCTTCATAATTGCCGGCAGTTAAGAGACGCGGCACTTCACCGGCAAGGCAGGCGGATAGGGCGATCAAACCCTCTGCGTGTTCGCGTAAGAGGTCGAGATCAATGCGTGGTTTCGCATAAAAACCTTCCGTGAATGCGAGACTGACCATAGCGCAAAGGTTACGATAACCGGTTTCGTTACGGCAGAGGAGAACGAGGTGACGGGCTTCTGCGTCCAGCTCGTGTACGCGGTCGAAGCGCGAACGTGGGGCGACATATACCTCACAACCGATGATAGGTTTGATACCGGCGGCTTTGGCGGCTTTGTA
>JAVVSI010000016.1:2204-13286 GCA_036654315.1 Evtepia sp.
CCACAACCGATCCCCGCCCCCCCCCGCGCCGCCCCGCCCCCCCCACTACAGGTCAGCTGCCGCTGGCGAACTTCTGCAGTGCTTCGCCTTGCAGGCGGTAGACCGTCCATTCGTCCTGCGCTACCGCACCGGCGGCTTTGTAGAAGTCGATGACACCATACATCACGCCGTGATCGGTAATGGCGACGGCGGTTTGCCCCAGCTCCTTGACGCGGGCGATGAGGGCTTCGATACGGCAGGCACCATCGAGAAGGCTGAATTCGGTATGGACGTGGAGATGGGCAAAAGGCATATTGCACCTTCTTTCTAAGAATGGTCGGATCTGATTGGGTGACCCAAGTCAACCAACTTTCTCAAACGATGATTCAGGCAAGATTTCGTAATGGGTGGATTACAAAGTGCGGCGAGTTCAGAAAGCGCGAGTTCCGGGAATTCTTTGCGCAACAGAGCAACTTCACGCAATTTTTCAGAGAGGGAATCCAAGCCGATGGTGGTTTCAATACGATGTATGGCAAGGATTTGATCTTGCGCGGCATCAACGATTTTTCCGACGTTGGCGGCATCGCAATTGACTTGGCGATTGATTCCGTTTCGGAGATTTTTTTCAAGTTTTGCGTTCATGATAGCCATAGCGGCGATGGGGGCACCGATGACAGTGAGTACCTCTTCAATGCGTTCACTTTGCTTAAAGTAGGTGATGTAGTTGGATTTACGCGTAATCATCTTTGGCGAGAAATCCATATCGAGCAAGAGGGCAGTGAGTTCCCGACTGACGTTAAAGTGAGAGGTAACGAGTTCCAAGTGGTATCCTTTTTGTGGATCGGTTAAAGAACCGCCGGCCAGAAAGACACCGCGTAAAAAAGCTTGACGGCAGTGTGATTCTTCCAGTGCGGCAAAATTGATATGGTGGGCAACGCTGCTGATCCTGTCATAGCCGCAGAGATCCCAAAGTATGGCGAGTTTTTTAGGATCTGAGATGGTAAATGCGAGTTTGGCTGAATTGTGCGGTAGGGTGTCAAATTCCAGTTGAAACGCGCGTCGAAAAAGGGGAGGGAGTCGTTTGGCGAAGTCTGTGGATTCGGTGACGATTTTGATTATATTTGGGGTAAACTGATTCGAGTAGAGCAGAATACCGGAGACTTCTTCCTGGGCGCAACACCGGCGTTGAAAAAGGGCGCGGCAGAGTTCGGCTTTGGTATCGGCGGAGAAAGACATAACAGATAACCTCCCTGATTAGCCACGGGTCATATCACGATGATTTTCGCTGGTATGATAGCCTTTTTGTCGAATGAACTCCGCGATTTCACGCGTAATTGCGACGGAACGATGGCGACCGCCGGTGCAGCCAACTGCAATCACGAGCGAAGGTTTTCCTTCTTCCAAGTATTGTGGGAGGAGAAAGCTGAGTAAAGATTCAAGGTGCCGAAGGAAGTCATGTGTTTGTTGATAGTCAAAGAGGAAACTGCGCACGGAGGCATCCAAGCCTGTGCAGGGGCGTAGGAGTGGGATATAGAATGGATTGGGTAAAAAGCGAACATCGAAGAGCAAATCGGCTTCAATGGGAATCCCGTATTTAAAACCAAAGGAGATGACGGAAACACTCATAGCTTCCGGGATCGTGCCGCCGCCGAAGAGGCGTAAAATTTCGCCGCGTAGTTTTCCCTGAGAGAGGGCGGTTGTGTTGATGATATGGGAGGCACAGCGTCGAACGGGTTCCAAGGCGACGCGTTCCACATGAACGGCTTCGACAAGGGAATAACCTTGTCGGGTCAGTGGGTGATTGTGCCGTGTTTCTTTATAGCGGTTGACAATTGCTTCATCGGATGCGTCAACGAAGAGGATTTTATAGGGAAAATCCATTTCATGGAGTGCATCCAGTGCTTTGAATAAGCCGTCGAAAGTCTGTCCCCCGCGAATATCTGTGACGAGGGCGACACGGTTGTAGTTGCCGGTTCCGGCACGGCAGAGGGCGGCGAATTCCGGGATTAGGGAGACCGGGAGGTTATCGACGCAGTAAAAACCGATATCCTCAAGGGATGCCGCGATCGAACTTTTCCCCGCACCTGAAAGGCCGGAAATAATAAGAAACTCCAAATGACTCACCTCGTAAACTTAAAGATAGGTTGTCCGAAAAACTGCAATGTAACCATATTCCCCTCATTGTACCACAAAATGATCCTGTCGAAAACAAAAAAATGCAGAGTTTTCAAGCCGGAGTGAATCTCCGGCTTGTTGAAAGAGAAGGCAATGCTACCGGATGGCGGATCGATACGCCTCCAAGTTCTCATAAAAAGTTTTGACATCTAAGTTATGGTATGCGTCGGTAGGCATTGCTTTGAGGGATTGGAGTCGTAGTTGCAGGCGTGAGTCCAGCACGGTGCGGGCAAAGGCGGGCGTACGTGGATTTAAGCGCATAATGATATGGTAGCCGAATTCGCTTTTAACAGGTGCGCTGATGGAGTTGAAGCCCAGAGAGAGGGTTGTTTTTTCAAATTCTCTGACCATTTGGTTGGATGTGAATAAATAGCCGTTTGGATAGGAGGCAAGCGCGGGATCCCTTGAATTTTCTTTCATCAGGCGGTCAAAATTGGCTTCGGAGGGATCTTTTTTCAGTTGTGCGCAGATTGCGCTTGCGGTTTGTTTATCCGCGACTAAGATATGTTTTGCTGCCATGTAATCGTCCATAATCGTATTTTCCGGGCAGATGAAGTTTTCGATCATGCTGTCCGCGAGAACTTCCGCTTCTATGATGGAGGTTATGCCTTGGAGTGTGATACAGCTTGCATTGAGGTCATGCATAAGAGCCACGCCATGGTCTGTTTTGAATTGTTCTACTCTGGTGGCAGTCAAGGATTGTTCGCGCTTGCCGAATGGTATGCCCAAGGCGTTTGCCTCCAAGGGGATGACTGCATAGCGCGAGCAGGTTGCCAGTGCGCGTGTAGTTGCATACTCGGTCAGTGGGATTTTAGAAGAACCCATGACGATATCCCAGCCAAAAGCAATGCCTTTTTTGACACAGGCGGATTTTACCGTATCCAGTTCTGCTGCGAGTCGGTAGAGATACTGTTCGGCAGTGATGGTGGTATCACCCAGTATGATCATTGGGGTTTCAGGTTGGAGCGTGCTTGTAATGGTGATGGGATTCGGGTCTTTTGGCACGAATGAACGGCGCAATTCCGGGCGTACGATGCGTGCAACCATGGCAGCTGCTTCTGCGCGTGTCAAAGATAGGTGACCGCGAAATGTGCCATAGGCATCGACCCCGGTTAAAATACCGGCATTGTAAAATTTCAAAACGCTTGCATTTTGCGTATCGGGCAGATGTGTAATCTGATTGATCGGCACGAGTTCCGCATCGGGAACCACAAGGGCGAGCATATCAAAAAAAATGTTACGAGTTGCATTTTGCATGGGTTGAGAGAGTGGGATATCGAGGGAGCGCGTATGAACTGCCAACTTGTGCATATAGGTCATGGCACCGACAAACCATAGCGGCGCATCGGCGGGATTTTCAATGATGCCATCGCCGCCATTTTCCAATTCATGTATTCGGGCAGAGAGCATTGCCACTTCGGCGATTGTCATGGGGTCGGTAGGGGCAAAGCCGTTTCCGGTGCCTTTCATCAGACCGGTCCGGCAGCAGGTGAGGATGGCGGGTTCATACCAAGCACCCGGGGCAACATCCCAAAAGCTTGGATCAGGATGAAGAGTTGGAAAGGTAACGGCAAGTGCTGTGCTGACAGAAAGCGCAAGGACAAGCAGTGAAGCAAGGAATTTTTTCATCAAAAAGAAACCTCCCAATTCATTGCGTCCGACAGACGCATTTCTTCTTATTGTAACTGTGGATTCGCGATTTGTCTATAAATAACAAAAATATTCTCCTGTTTTTGAAAAAGTTTTCGTTTATCGGTCAGAAAGCATTTGACAAGTTGCAGATTTTTCATTATAATGCTCCCTGTACCATTATGAGGTGTATGCTATGCGACTAAATCTTCAATCAATTATCCACGTACCCGGGGCGAGTATGCCGTTTGCGTTTGAAATTGATTTATCAAACACAGAATTCTATGGATCTTTCCCCATTCCCCATCCACTTGAGGTTTCCGGAATTGTCCGCAATGCTGCGGGTGCGCTTGTCCTTGAAGGCCGGGCGTCTACTTGCCTTGTGCTTTCCTGTGACCGCTGTGCTTGTCAATTTTCCAGAGAGAAATTGGTCGAATTGGATTTTCTTCTTGCCAAAGAATTGGAAGGGGAAGAAGACGAGATTGTCCTTTTAGACGGCGATGAGCTGGATGTGTCCGATTTGGCAAGTACGGCGTTTATCCTTGATATGGATACCAAGAATTTGTGCTCAGAAGACTGCAAAGGGCTTTGCCCCGGTTGCGGTGTGAATTTAAATATTCAACCCTGCCGTTGCAAATCGGAGGTCGACCCTCGACTTGCCGCCCTCGCGCAGTTACTTGATAAAACTGAGTAGCACGCGCCGCCCCGCCGGCGGTTGCTGTAATGTTATGCCCATCGTGGGCTTCACCAAGGAGGTGTCTGAACATGGCGGTTCCGAAAAGTAAAGTCTCAAAATCGAGACGTGACAAACGACGCAGCTCCCACTGGAAGCTTGATACGCCGAATGTCGCTACTTGTCCCAAATGCGGTGCATATCGTTTGCCCCATCGCTTGTGCAAAGCTTGTATGACGTATGACGGCAAGGTATTCGGCGAAACTCAGGAGAACTAAAAAGGGAAAAAAGAGGAGAGGGGGTAACCCCTCTTTCTTTTTTCGATTGTGAACCTTGTCAGTCGGACAGTGCAAGTCTTTTTTAGAAAAAAGGCTTGCGCGGATCAAATGCAATTTGGGAGTATGTCTCATGTCAAACACAATAATCAAATCCATTTCACCCGGAAGTCCCGCCGAACGCGCCGGGATTCGAGTCGGTGAACTGTTACGCATGATCAACAATCAATCCATCCGTGATGTGCTGGATTATAAATATTATTCTTATGATGCCAATTTAAGTGTGATTCTGACAGACCAAACAGGCGTGGAGCGAAGCGTATCCGTTCACAAAGCGGACGGCGAACTGTTGGGTTTGGAATTTGAAACGTATCTGATGGATCGCGCCCATTCCTGTGCAAACCATTGTATCTTTTGTTTTGTGGATCAACTCCCACCCAATATGCGAGCGTCGCTTTATTTCAAAGATGATGATGCAAGGCTCTCGTTTCTGATGGGGAACTATGTTACACTCACGAATATGTCGGAGCGTGAAATACAACGGATCATGGATCTGCATATTTCGCCGATCAATATATCGGTTCATGCAACCGAACCTGAATTGCGCAGTTTGCTTTTGGGCAATAAAAACGGCGCAAAGGGTCTGGAAATCATGCGTCGTTTTGCAAAGGCAAAGATTAAGATGAATTGTCAAATCGTCGCCTGTCCCGGAATCAATGACGGTGTGCATTTGGATCAGAGCATGGAAGATCTGGCGGCACTCTATCCCGCAGTGAACAGCGTTTCGATTGTTCCAATTGGTGTGACGAAGTGGCGCGCGGGATTGTATCCCTTGCGTCCTTATACGCAGGAGGAAGCGTCTGTTTTGATTCATCAAACGGAGGCGTTTGCGAGGACCTGTTTTGCGCGGCATGAAACATCCATTTTTTGGTGTTCCGATGAATTTTATCTTCGAGCCGGCTTGCCGATACCGGAGGATGCTTATTATGAAGAATATACACAACTCGAGAACGGCGTCGGTATGTTGCGGCTGCTCGCGATGGAGTTTCATTCTGCCGCGAAGCTGGCGGAAGATGGGCAGAAAGAGATTCGGCCATTTTCTTTGGCAACAGGCGTTTCAGCCGCCCCTTTTCTACGAAAAATAATTGACAGTGCCGCCTCAAGCTGTCATACTAACGATAATTGCACAATTTACCCAATTATCAATCACTTTTTCGGGGAGACGATCAATGTGGCGGGTTTGATTACCGGTAGCGATTTAATCGGTCAGCTGAAAGATAAACCACTGGGCGCACGGCTTCTCATTGCACAAAATATGCTCAGACATGGTGAGAATGTTTTCTTGGATGATATCACCTTGGATGAAGTCTCCGAAACATTGGGTGTGCCGGTGATTCCGGTCGGGCAGGACGGGTTCGAACTGTTCGAAGCCATTTTTGAAGGTGATTGCGCAGTATGAAGATACGCCGCAAACGCAGGAAAGACTTTTATCGAACTGCAAGGCAGTAATAACAATAAAGGAGGGGATCGTTTATGAAACCCCTTGTTGCAATCGTAGGTCGCCCCAACGTGGGAAAATCCATGCTCTTCAACAAATTGATCGGACAGCGTCTATCCATCGTGGAAGATACGCCCGGAGTCACGCGCGACCGCCTATATGCAGAATGTGACTGGGTCGGTCACACGTTTGATCTCGTGGATACAGGTGGCATTGAGCCGGATACCGACAGTGAGATTTTAAATTTCATGCGGAAGCAGGCGGAAATTGCCATTGCAAACGCGACAGTCATTATTTTTCTCTGTGATATCAAGACCGGCATTACAGCATCAGATCAAGACGTGGCGAATCTCCTGCTCCGTTCTCGAAAGCCCATTGTTTTGGCCGTCAATAAAATGGATCAAACAGGCCCGACAAACCCGGATATTTATGAGTTTTATAACCTTGGCCTAGGTGATCCCATCCCCGTCTCCGCTGTCCATGGACACGGAACCGGTGATTTGTTGGATGCCTGCGTTGGGTACTTCCCAAAAGAGATGGAAGAAGAGAACGACGATGAACTTGTGAAAGTGGCAGTGATTGGGAAGCCGAACGTCGGTAAATCCTCGCTGATCAATCGTATTTTAGGAGAAGAGCGTGTCATCGTGAGTGACGTAGCGGGAACAACACGCGATGCCGTTGATAGTCTATTCGAGAATGAACACGGTAAATTCCTGTTTATTGATACGGCAGGTATGCGCAAAAAATCAAAAGTGGATAACCGAATTGAGAAGTTTTCCGTTTTACGCGCGACTATGGCAATCGAACGCGCGGATGTCTGCCTGATTATGATAGATGCAAACGACGGTGTCACAGATCAGGATACCAAGGTTGCGGGGCTTGCGCATGATGCGGGGAAGGCCTCTATCATTGTTGTAAACAAATGGGATACCGTCGAAAAGGACGGAAAGACCATGGATAAAATGCGGGAAGATATCAGACGGGATCTCGCATATATGACCTATGCGCCGATTGTCTTTATCTCCGCACTGACCGGGCAACGCGTGCCTCGTCTGTTTGAACTGATCCAGTATGTCAGTAATCAGGCGGCGATGCGTATTACAACCGGTATGCTGAATAATGTCCTTGCGGATGCCACTGCCCGTGTTCAGCCACCGACGGACAAAGGTCGCCGTTTGAAGGTGTTCTATATCACGCAGGCAGGCGTAAAGCCGCCGCATTTCATTTGTTTCTGTAATGAAAAGCAGTTATTTCACTTTTCCTATCAAAGATATATTGAAAATCAAATTCGTGCGACCTTTGGTCTGGAGGGTACCCCCATCCGCATGACAATCCGCCAAAGAGGAGACAAGGAGGATTAACGATGCAAGAGCTGGCCGCCATTTTTCATGGGGTTCCCTTTCTCCATGCGTTTGGAATTAGCATAGCCATTGCCCTGGTGGCGTATTTGTTCGGCTGTATGAATGGTGCTGTAATCGTCTCGAAGTATTTTCTTCGAGACGATATCAGAACGCATGGCAGCGGAAATGCGGGACTGACCAATTTTTATCGCACCTTTGGAGGACCTTTCACTTTTTTAGTCATTGCAGTTGACGTTTTGAAAATGCTGATTGCTGTCTGGTTGGGGCTTTTGATTTTTTCTGTTTTGCAGATTGCGCCGTCGGTGATGGTAAAGTATTGGGCGGGTCTTTTTTGTATGCTGGGTCATATGTTTCCCTGTATGTTCCATTTTCATGGCGGCAAAGGAATTTTATCCGGGGGAACGCTGGTCTTTCTGCTTGATTGGAAGATAGCGGCCGTTGCTTGGGGTGTTTTTCTTGTTGTCTCCGCTGCAACACGACTTGTCTCGCTGGGATCATGTTGTACAGCATTTACCCTCCCCATCATGTCTGCTTTGACCTATCATTCTATTCTTGTGACAATTTTTTCCTGTTGTATCGGCGGACTGATTCTCTGGCAGCATAGGGGGAATATACGACGTATTTTCAAGGGGAAAGAGTCCAAATTTTACTTTCATAGGAAGAAGGCGCAGTGATGAATGTGACAGTTTTGGGCAGTGGTGGCTGGGGTACCGCGCTTGCCATACTTCTGTGTGAAAACGGAAACAAAGTTTTTTTATGGTCGCATAACCCAAAAGAAGCAAAACGCTTGGAAGAGACGCGGAAAAATCCACTTTTGCCGGAAATTGATATTTCAAAAGAGATTATTCTGACCTCGGATTTCAGGTCGATTTTAGAAAGTGAAGTCATTGTATTTGCAACACCTTCTTTTGCTGTTCGTGAGACTGCAAACAAGATCAGACCGTTTCTCACTGCGGAGAAAACGCTGGTATCGGTTTCCAAGGGCATCGAAAAGGAAACGTCACTCCGTCTTTCGGAAGTGATTCGTCAGGAAACAGAACTTTGTCCCATTGTTGCCCTAACGGGTCCCACGCACGCCGAAGAGGTAGCAAGACATATGCCAACAGCCTGTGTTGCTGCTTCTGAGAATAGAGAAGCGGCGGAAAAGATACAGGATCTTTTTTTGAACGAACGCTTCCGCGTGTATGCCTCACCGGATATGATTGGGGCAGAGTTGGGTGCCGCGATGAAGAACGTCATGGCACTTTGTACCGGCTGTTGTACGGGGCTTGGGTATGGTGATAATACAAAAGCAATGATTATGACGCGGGGACTGGTTGAAATTGCGAGGCTCGGTGTGGCTTTGGGTGGAAAGCGCGAGACATTCGCAGGACTTGCGGGCATGGGGGATTTGATTGTGACCTGTACTTCGACGAATTCCCGTAATTACCGTGCGGGTGTTTTAATGGGGCAGGGGATGCCGGTGAAAGATGCGATTGCGTCCATTGGTGCGGTAGTTGAGGGATATTATGCCCTTGATTCGGCGCGTATGCTGGCAAAAAAAGTATCGGTTGAGATGCCAATCACGGAAGCCGCCTATCAAGTGGTCTATGAGGGAAAGGCAGTCGAAACCGTCCTACATGAACTCATGCGCCGTGAAAAGCGACATGAGATCGAAGAGAGTTGGGTATAAGGATTTTTGTTCTTTGCGGGGAGCGGAATCCAATCAAGTGAGCCGGCATTCAGAACACAACTGTTTTGAATGCCGGCTTTGTTTAGCAGCAATTGATTTTCATTTCACGACAATCATCTCGACAGCTTGCATTGGGTGGGAAAAATTCATCCACAGGGAATTTGACTTGACGGAACATTTCGCAGGGATCATCCTCACAGTTGTTGTTATTGCCGCCACTGCATTCCTTGTTTGGCAGGCAGTAATCATAAACCGGAATGAGGAGCTGGGTATCACGTTCCAGACGAACGATGGAAAACTGACCCAATGTAACACAAACGCGTTTGCGGTCGTTTCCGAAATTCAGATCACAACCGAAGCAGGCGCAGATGCAGGGGGGAACCTCGGTGTATTCACAGGTTGGTGCGCAGGCACCACAGTTGTTATTGTTGCTGCATGGATTGCAGTCACAGCAGTGGCAGTCACCGGAGTCGACGAGCTTCATATTCAAGACAATCGGATCGACGCCTTCCACGACAGCAATGGGGAGATTACTTTTTCGAATTGCGCATTCGTCCATTTCGTTTTCTTCAGAGGTGAAAATTTTAGCACTTGCTTCACTGCCGAAGAGGAGGACACGTTTGTCAAAGACAGAGAGTCCGCAAATTTCAACCGGTCGTGCTGCACCGACGAACGCTTCCGCAGTGATACGGTAGTAGTAGCGAATGTCCACACTGTAAAAGCCGCGGTTGAATCCGGCAGATTCTACATCCGTGTATACGTAAAGTAACTCTGCTTTCCCGGCTTTGATGCTAAGGGCGCGGTCTATGATATTTTGAGAACTTTGGGTCGGGTAAAATTTCAGATCTTCGATACAATCTTTATCGCGGCAACTGTCGAAAATTTTTCTTGTGTGAATGCACACGGCCTCGCGAATGCCACAATTGTCTTGCACAGGTCCGGGCATGATTTTTTCATTCATTATGGAACCTCCTTTAATCAGAGAAATGTATGGCTTCTTCGCCACACCATACTATGAAAAAGGGGGGTAATTGTGTTCCACATTGCGTTTGTCTGACACAGGCGGGTGGGTGGTTGTGCTGTTGTGATTGCAAAAAGAATGGAAAAACCTTGTATTGCGGGTGGGTTTCTGGCATAATGAAAAAAAAGAAGAAAGCCGGTTTTTAAAATGAATGGAAAAAACAGATCAGATATTAAGATTGGTGATCGCGTTCAAATCATTCTGAAGGCGGATCAGTCGAGTGGGAAATTGACAGAGGGCGTTGTGTCTCGTATTTTAACGAATTCGTCATTTCATCCACATGGGATTAAAGTGATGTGTACCGATGGAAAAGTGGGACGTGTGCAGGAAATTATGTCGTAAGCCTTGGATGGGGACGTATCTGAAAACTGCAAATCAAACAAAGCTGAATGCGATACTCCGGCTTGCACGGAGCGGTTCGGCCCGAGAGGATATTTCTGCTATCCACCGCATCAAAGCGTATATAGCCGTTTTTGTAAGTGGCGTGATGATGAAACTCAAAACAGCCGTACCCATGCAAAGTGATATAATCCCCTTAGAGTAAACACTCGAAATAACAAAAATTTCGAGACTACACTAAGGGAATTATTGTTATGTCAAGAAGACGGAACAAGAAATATAGCAATGAGTTAAAAATGAAATATCAAGTCATGCGCAACTCCAAGAGTGGATATCGTGAACTTACTGCCACACAAAAAGCTGACGCAGCTCCCCTCCAACATTCACACCATGCAGGAACAGATTAAAACACTCTTTGCACAGGTGCTCGACCTTGACACCAGTGGCAAGGACACCGTGC
>JAVVSI010000017.1:0-13132 GCA_036654315.1 Evtepia sp.
AAACACTAAACCCCGAAAAACCGTTGAGTTATAACGGTTTTTCGGGGTTTAGTTAGTGGGGATGATCGGGATCGAACCGACTACCTCTTGAATCAAATTGACGCGCCGTCTTTTATTCGCTGTCCTGTTCCTGCTTGGGTAAGGGGACGAGTTGCGTCTCGCTTGTGATATAGAGTTCTTCCGTTGCGAATTGTGCATCTTTGAGGATCTTGATGGCATCGGTTGTTGCGTTGAAGAGGGTAGTATACATCGTTTTGTAGTCCGCCATAATACGCTACAGTCCCATCTATCGTTTTCTCAAACCGCCATTCTTTTTTGGAGCATTTTCGGCAAGAGGCTCCAAAAAAGAACTTTGGCTGAGAAATCCAAAAATGCAGGAGCATGAATCTACACACTCCTGCACAGTTATTCTATGCAACCAACAAACGTACCACACACAAACGACAGCAATTCTGCTTGCGCAAAACCGTATCGCGTAGTATAATGACGCTTGCGGTGGACAGTTTGTCCTTTGTGTATGAGTCCTTTTCATACCTTAGCTGTGCGGGAGGCTCGTGACCTTCCGTACAGTGCCGCATATTTGCATTTCTCATACGCTCATTATATCCTGTTTAGACAAAAAATCAAGCTTTTTTTGGTTTTTGGCACAGATGAATCGATAGTATGCCCCATAATACATGATATAAATGTATTATGGGGCATAAAGTTATAATCAAGGAAGAATATCATATTTTTCTTTATATCGGGTAAATTCGGACTCATAAAGGGCATCGCCGGAGAATTTAATTTGGTTGACGTAATCGTGAACGCTGTAGTTATTGCGTTCGGTTTCGATGATTGCGGCTGCGATATTGGAACAGTGGTCGGAGATACGCTCTAGGTTTGTGAGGAGGTCGGAGAGGATGAAGCCGAGTTCGATGGTACAGATTCCTGTTTGGAGACGGTGGATGTGGTTTTTACGAATTTCGAACACGAGATCATCAACGACCTGTTCCAGTGGCTCTATTTTACGGGCAAGTTCCACGTCGGCGTGAGAGAAAGCGGAGACCATCATGGTGATAATTTCGGTAATGGCACTGGTTAGGACAGCGACTTCACGCTGACCATCGGGGGAGAAATTGACACCTTTGTCTTGCATTTCCTGTGCAGATTCGAGGATATTGACTGCGTGGTCACCGATACGTTCGAAGTCACCGATATTGCGTAGGAGTTCGGAGGATTTACGGCTATCGTCCTCGGAGAGGTCACGGCCGGAGAGTTTGACGAGGTAACTGCCCAGTTCATCTTCGTAGAGGTCGAGGGAGTCCTCCGCTGCCATGACATCGTCCGCGTTTTTTTGGTCGTAGGCGTGTACGAGACCCATGGCGGTAATGACGGCATCTTTTGCGGTGGCGGCCATACGAATGGTTAAGCTGCCGCATTCCGACATGGCCACGGAGGGGGTTGCAAAGAGACGTTCGTCCATGAGGGCGGGGATTTTGGTATCTGCCTCACCTTTGATCATAGTATAGGCAATTTTTTCAAGCATTTTACCAAAGGGGAGTAGGAGGGCGGTGGTTGCAATGTTAAAAATACTGTGTGCGGCGGCGATTCCGACCGGATTGATGGCTGCATCTGCCAAGGTAAAGTGGAAGATCGCGTCTGCAACGAGTAGGATAACGAGAAAGGTGATGGTTCCGATGAGATTGAAAGCGATGTGAACCACTGCGACACGTTTTCCGTTTTTGTTTGCGCCGACACTGGAGAGGAGTGCAGTGACGCAAGTGCCGATATTCTGCCCCATGATAATTGGGATTGCCATACCGTAAGTAATACTGCCGGTCATAGACAGAGCCTGCAATACGCTGACGGAAGCGGCGGAGCTTTGAATGATCCCGGTAAATGCCGCACCGACCAAAACGCCGAGCAGTGGGTTTTTGAATGCGGTAAGCAAACTTGCGAATTCAGGCATATCCGCGAGCGGGCTTACGGCATCACTCATCATCGTCATGCCGTACATCAAGATGGCGAAGCCGACGAAGATAGTACCGATGTCACGACGATGTTTCTTTTTGGAAACCATCATCATGAGGATACCGATGAGTGCAATGATGGGGGAAAAGTTAATGGGTTTGAGTAGGTTCATCCAGATATTTTCGCTCTGGATACCGGAGAGGGATAGGATCCATGCGGTGAGTGTTGTGCCGATGTTAGAACCCATGATCACGCCAATGGTTTGTCCCAGCTGCATAATGCCGGAGTTGACAAGACCGACAAGCATGACAGTCATGGCGGAGGAAGATTGGATTGCGATGGTAATGCCTGCGCCGAGGAAAAGGCTTTTCCAAGGATTGGATGTCATTTTCTTCAAAGCCCGTTCGAGCTTACCACCTGCCAATTTCTCAAGACCGGTAGATAGGACGCTCATGCCGTAGAGGAAAAAGGTTAATCCTCCGATGAGCGCAATGATCGAAAAAATGTCCAAATAAAGCACCTCTATTCTCTTTTATTATGAGAAGAATATTACGTGTCCGTTAAATCTAAAATCGTGTTTATGTTAAATCTATGTAAAAGCGACTCAAAAACAGCTTGGAGCGACAATTTGATCCATAAAGAATGTCCAAACGCCTGTAATATGGAAAAAATCTTTTGACAGAGTCAAAACAAGCGTTATATAATATGGGAGAGATCACGGCTATAAAAATAAAATTTACAAATCTTATGGGGAACAGGTGGTTCCCCGGATTTTGAGGAGAGTATTCATGTCGAAGTATTTTGGAACCGATGGCTTCCGGGGTGAAGCAAATGTGAGTTTGACTGTAGATCATGCATTCCGGGTCGGGCGATTTTTGGGTTGTTATTATGGAAAAGAGCGCAGCGCGAAAATTGTGATTGGGAAAGATACCAGACGTTCCAGTTATATGTTTGAATGCGCCCTATCGGCAGGACTCACGGCTTCGGGAGCGGATGTGTATCTGATGCACGTCACCACAACACCCAGCGTATCCTATATCACAAAGATGGACGAATTTGATTGCGGCATTATGATCTCCGCCAGCCATAATGCCTTCCACGATAACGGCATCAAGTTGATGAACAGTTCCGGTGAAAAAATGGATGATCCTGTGATTCAGGATATAGAAGCATTTCTGGATGGGAATTGGAGTCCGCTCCCCTATGCTACAGGGGGGCATATTGGCTGCGTGATTGATTATGCCTCAGGACGCAATCGCTATATTGGTCATCTGATTAGCTTGGCAACGCATTCTTATAAGGACGTAAAAGTTGCCTTGGATTGTGCAAACGGCAGTACATGGATGATTGCGAAAAGTGTTTTTGAAGCCTTGGGTGCAGAGGTACACGTCCTTGCCAACGAACCGAATGGGCTGAATATCAATACAGATTGCGGCTCTACACATATGGAGCATTTGCAGGCGTATGTGCGGGAGCATGGCATGGATGTTGGATTTGCCTTTGACGGAGATGCGGATCGTTGTCTTGCAGTGGATGAAACAGGCGCAAAAGTAGACGGTGACCAAATTCTCTATCTCTATAGCTGCTATATGAAAGAACGCGACAAATTGGTGACGAATACAGTGGTCACAACGATTATGTCGAACTTTGGTTTGTATAAAGCACTGGATGCCGCAGGGATCGCCTATGAAAAAACGGACGTAGGGGATCGTTATGTCTATGAAAATATGCGTGCAAATGGTCATCTCATTGGTGGAGAACAATCCGGCCACATCATTTTTTTGAAGTACGCAAACACAGGCGATGGCATGCTAACCGCAATTAAAGTCATGCAGGTGATGCTGGCAAAAAAATTGCCCCTGTCACAGCTGCTGAAAAACATGAGAGTGTATCCGCAAGTTTTGAAAAATGTCCGTGTTGCAGATAAAAACGAGGCAATCGTAAATGAAGCGGTCGGAGAGGCCGTCAAAGAGGTTACGAGGAAGCTGGGCGACCAGGGACGTATCTTGCTGCGGCCGAGCGGTACGGAGCCTGTCGTGCGTGTGATGGTCGAGGCGATGACACATGAAGAATGCGAAGAGCAGGTTGATCATGTGATTGAGGTTATGAAGTGCGAGGGCTTGATTGCGGAGGGAGCGAAAAAATCATGATTACGATTAAATCACTTTTGGATATCAACAAAACGATTGCGTCAGAACTGTTCTCGGGCAAGACATATCCTTGGGAAGTTTTGGATGATATCAGTGCATTCATTGTGAAACTGGGTACACAGTTGTCAAAAGAGGAATTTGACCATCCGAGCGAGACGGTTTGGATTGCAAAAGACGCGACGGTCTATCCCTCTGTTTCCATTACGGGTCCCTGCATTGTGGATCACGGTGCAGAACTACGCCATGGTGCGTTTATTCGCGGCAATGCCATTATTGGGAAAAACAGCGTAGTGGGTAACTCTGTTGAGCTGAAAAATGTTGTTTTATTCGATCATGTACAGGTTCCGCACTACAACTATGTGGGCGATTCCATTTTGGGTTATCACTCACATATGGGTGCAGGTTCTATCACCTCAAACGTAAAAAGCGATAAGACGCCGGTTGCGATCCGAAATGGCGAGGAAACAATTCAAACCGGCCGAAAAAAAATTGGCGCGATTTTGGGTGATTTTGTAGAAATCGGCTGTAACAGCGTCTTAAATCCGGGTACAATTATTGGGCGAAATAGTACCGTCTATCCGCTCTCCAGTGTACGCGGTGTGATTCCGCCGAAACACATATACAAGAGCAAGTCTGAAATTAAGGCAAAGGATTGATAAAATGAAACAAGTGCCTATTAAAAATTCGCTCATGCTTCTTTTGACCGCGACGATTTGGGGTGTTGCTTTTGTTGCACAGCAGGTCGGCATGGATTTCGTTGGACCGTTTGCCTTCAATACGATTCGTTGCTTTTTAGGCGGATTGGTCTTAATCCCCGTCATTTTGATGATCAATCGAAAAAAAGATCCGGCGGAACTGGCATCAAAAAAACGAATGACATGGATTGGCGGTGCGTGTTGTGGTGTCGTGATGTTCTTCGCGGCGAACCTTCAACAGCTTGGAATACAGTATACGAACGCAGGAAAAGCCGGATTTATCACTGCACTTTATATTGTAATTGTCCCGATTCTTGGTATTTTTCTGCATAAAAAAGCGGGATTGCGTATTTGGATTAGTGTCGCAATCTCGGTCGTTGGTTTGTATTTGCTCTGTATGAAAGATTCCTTTGCATTGAGTAAGGGCGACTTTTTAATTTTCCTTTGTGCAATCGGCTTCTCGTTTCATATTTTGGTCATTGACCATTTTGGAGAGAAGGCAGATGGAGTCAAAATGTCTTGTATCCAGTTTTTTGTTGCAGGAATTCTGACAGCAGTTTGTATGTTCGGCTTTGAGACATTACCGACCATGACGGATCTATACGCCGCGCGTTATCCCATTTTATACGCAGGTATTTTATCCAGTGGGGTTGCGTTTACCTTACAGATCTGTGGACAAAAGAATATGAATCCGACGGTTGCAAGTCTGATTATGAGCTTGGAATCCGTGATTTCCGTCATCGCCGCCTGGATTTTATTGGGTCAGGTTTTGAGTACCCGCGAGATCATGGGCTGTGTGCTGATGTTCACCGCCATTGTTTTGGCACAGATTCCGGCGAAAGAGAAAAAAGTCCTCGTAGCAACACCGCTGGAATAATACAACGTATAGAGAATGGGTGCAAGGATGAAAAAGATAAAACTGATGTATATTTTACTGGGATTGCTGGTAGCAACACAAGTTTATAGCATGCTGGAAATCAAAAATCTACAATCCGAACTACAGCGCAATAAAAACGATATGACTTATTTAGAAGATAGAGTCAGCGGAAACATAAATGAAATTTACGGCAATGTAGATAGAAAGATGACGGAGTACACAGGCCTTGTTCTTTCCTGCAATTATGAAATCGGTAAATTCAATCAATCAACATTAACGGTTCCGATTACATTTACAGTGCAACCAAAAACATTGACAGATACAACCACGGTTCAACTCAGCTTTGATGGAGAGAAAATCGAACTACAGAGAAGTGGTTCGAAGTTTTCCGCCACACAAAATTTCGCAGTGAGTACGGAAATATTCCCCACTATTATGATTGTGGATCAGGGCACAGAACACTTTGAACAAAATAATAATTTACAAATTGATAATTTAGTGGACAGTGTGTTTCCTAGCGTAGGTGTAAGGTTTGAAGGTGAAAGTAGTTACAGTGATGGAGAACCATATAATTATATCATGAAAGGCGTCATTCGCACCAATGAAATATCTGCTGATGCAAATCAATATTATAAAAACGAGAAATATATAATTAGTCTGGATGATACTGTATTGAAATCCTATGAAATCAGCGACCTTGAAAGGATAAGATTAGAAATAAATGATAAATTCGAACTGAAAAGAGGTCAAAAGCTGGTTGGAAAATTCATTGCGACAGATAAAGATGGTAATGTCTATGAGCAGGTTGTATTTTCAAACGGAGGATTCACGGAAGAAAAGAATACACGGTCTATCACAGCACCGGACGGTCGGGTGATTTATAAGGGGGCTGTGATGGAATAAAAATTTGCGAATAAAAAACTGCCACCGATACGTTAAGGTATCAGTGGCAGTTTTTAAAGGTAAAAAATCTTATTTCAGTTCGACTTTTGCGCCGACTTCTTCAAGCTTTGTTTTGATCTCTGTTGCTTCGTCTTTGGAAATGCCTTCCTTGATTGCCTTAGGAGCAGCTTCGACGACAGCCTTTGCATCGGCAAGGCCAAGACCTGTGATTTCACGGACAGCCTTGATGACTTTGATCTTCTCAGCACCGAACTCGGTGAGGATAACATCAAACTCAGTCTGCTCAACAGCAGCAGCAACAGGAGCAGCAGCAGCGGCAACAGCAACAGGAGCAGCGGCAGAAACGCCGAATTCGTCTTCCAGAGCATGTACAAGCTCGGAAAGCTCGAGTACAGTCAGAACCTTAACTTCTTCGATCAAAGCGGTAATTTTTTCGCTAGCCATAATAGAGTACCTCCAAATTAAGTCGTTATAAATTTTATTTTTGTAGAATTAGCCTGCTTTTTGGTCTGCAATCGCCTGAACGGTACGAGCAAGACCGGAGATGTTTGCATCGAGGACGGTAGCCAGTCCACGGATCGGGGCCATCATTGTACCCAAAACGGTGGCAATGAGAACCTCGCGGCTTGGCAGCTCGGCGAGATTTTTAACTTCCGCAGGGGAAATCACTTTACCCTCGACGAAACCTGCTTTGATGAAGAACTTTTGGTCATTCATCTTTTTTGAAAAGTCTGCGATTACCTTAGCAGCAGCAACCGGATCGCTTTCGCAAATTGCGACAGCGGTGGTTCCCTCTAAAACCGGAATCATGTCCTCTAAATCCGCGTTTTTCGCGGCGAAGCGCATGAGGGTGTTTTTTGCGACGAAATAATCTACACCATTCTTTCGCATTTCAACACGCAGTTCGGTATCTTCGGCAACGGTGATGCCCTTGTAATCAACAATGACACCGGCAGCGGAGTTCTGGAGCTTTTCGGTTAAAGTGCTGACGATGGCTTGCTTTTCACTGAGAACTTTAGCGTTTGGCATTTGGTAGTTTCACCTCCTGAATCAAAGTGAACCAAAGAAAAATGCCCTTGCGTCGAAATGGCACAAGGACATGAGCAATCTATAGATTGCATCCTCGGCAGGATTTACGAAATTACCTGCTGTCTCTGGAACGCGTTTTTCATTATATCATTCCGGGAAGATTGTGTCAAGAAAAATCAGACGAGTTTTGCACTGTTGAGCTTGACGCCCGGGCCCATTGTGGAAGCAACGACACAACTTTTGACATATTGTCCTTTGGAAGCTGCCGGTTTTGCTTTCAGAATGGCACTGATGATGGTATTAAAGTTTTCACCGAGCTTTTCGGCACCGAATGAAACTTTGCCGATAGGGCAGTGGATGATATTGGTTTTATCCAAACGATACTCAACTTTACCGGCCTTGACTTCGCGGACAGCTTTGGCAACATCGGGTGTGACGGTACCGGCTTTTGGTGAAGGCATCAGACCCTTGGGGCCTAAGACTTTACCGAGACGACCGACGACGCCCATCATATCCGGAGAAGCGACGACGACATCAAATTCGAACCAGTTTTCCTGTTGAATTTTTTGTACGAGATCCATTTCACCGACATAATCGGCACCGGCCTCTTGGGCGGCAGCGATCTTCTCACCCTTGGTAAAGACGAGTACACGGGGTACTTTGCCGGTTCCGTGTGGAAGGACGACAGCACCGCGCACTTGCTGATCGGCGTGACGGGAGTCAACACCGAGTTTCACGTGAAGCTCGACGGTTTCGTCGAACTTGGCAGGTGCGGTTTTGACGACCAAATCCATGGCTTCTGCGGCATCGTAGACCGCACCGGGACTCAGCTGCTTTACGCTATCCTGATATTTTTTTCCTCTAAACATAATGATTCCTCCTCTGCCTTACTCGCCGACGGCAACGCCCATAGAACGGGCAGTGCCGGCGATCATGCTCATCGCAGCCTCAACGCTGGCGGCGTTTAGGTCGCCCATTTTGGTTTCTGCGATCTTACGGACGTCCTCTTTTGAGATCGTAGCGACTTTTGTTTTGTTGGGGACGCCGGAGCCGGATTCGATGCTGCAAGCTTTTTTGATTAAGACGGCAGCGGGGGGAGTCTTTGTAATAAAGGTAAAAGAACGGTCGGCATAGACGGTAATGACCACGGGGATAATCATACCGACATCGTTTTTGGTACGTTCGTTAAATTCCTTAGTGAAAGCCGCGATGTTAACACCGTGCTGACCTAAGGCAGGTCCCACAGGGGGGGCGGGAGTTGCTTTGCCCGCAGGAATTTGAAGCTTTACATAGCCTGTTACTTTTTGTGCCACGTGGAGCACCTCCAATATGAAAATGTGGTTGGACGGAACTGTGAGTTCCTCCCACGCCGGACGCCTGAATACAGTGCGTCCAAGTTTAAGAAATTGACTCTACTTGATTCAATTCCAATTCGACCGGAGTTTCACGGCCGAGCATGGAGACGATGACGCGAACCTTCCCATGTGGAATATCAATTTCGTCGACAGTGCCGAGTACGGAACTAAAGGCACCGGAAATGATTTGTACGCTGTCTCCCACCTCGTAGGGAACAAGCACCTCAGAGGGAAGAGGCACATCGGCTTCTTCAACACCAAAGGAGGCGATTTCAGCATCGGTGAGTGGAATTGGTTTTGCACCTGAGCCGACGAAGCCCGTGACACCGCGCACATTGCGAACCAGATGCCAAGTGTCGTCGGTCAGAATCATTTTTACAAGAACATAGCCGGGGAAAACTTTACGTTCGACCGTTTTCGGACCGGAATCGGTAATTTCGGTCACAGTCTCCATTGGAATATTGACTGCATGGATCAGGTCGCTCATATTGCGATTCACAACGGCTTTTTCAATGGTTGCCTTGACTGTTTTCTCATAGCCGGAGTAGGTATGTGCGACATACCACCTCAGGCCTTCGTTCAGTTCATCGTTCATCTTAGCCTCCGAACAGAGCGAGGAGCGCACTGATAAGACCACCGGCAATTCCGTCGAAAATCCAAATGAAGAACCCAACGAAGATCACACAGACAATGACGACCAGAGTGTTTTTAAACGTCTGGTTTTTATTCGGCCACGCGACTTTTTTCAGTTCACTTTTCATCTCGCGAAGGAATTTTGAGAAACGCTGTATCAGTCCCATCTTCTTTTTAACAGGAGTTTTATCTTTTGTTTTTTTAGAAGCGGGAGCTTTTTGCGGAGTCGCAGAAGGCTCCAAGTTGGATTCCATGTTTTCGGAGTGTTCGTTTTCAGACATTTCAGTTACACCCTTCTTTCTTAAAAGCAACGAAGTCACTCATCACTTAGTTTCACTATGAGCGGTGTGTTTTCTGCAGAAGGGGCAATATTTGTTCATTTCCAAACGATCAGGTGTATTCTTTTTGTTCTTCTTTGTGTTGTAGTTACGTTGTTTGCATTCAGAGCATCTCAGAGTAATTTTAACTCGTGCGCCGGCTTTTGCCATGTTTCGGCACCTCCTTTACGATGTTCGGCCCCATGAAAAAACGCCGAGGAACGGCTGCCATTCAAAGGCGACCCGAATCTCAGCGTTCACTGCCGTAAGAAAAATACAATACGACCATAGGACGGCGGATTCGGCATCATCTGCCTCCCTATGTCCGCGAAGGTCGAGGGTTTGCGCGTCATTATACCGTAAAATGCACACAAAAAAAGCCCTTTTCATAGGTGTTGAAATTCTATCACACCGCCCTATGGTTTGTCAAGCATTTTTTCGCTTCTCTCTTCGTTTTTTTCACGGCTTGCGAAAAATTCTGCTTGACATCGAAGCGTTTAATCGTTAGACTTGTGCTGTAGTGAAACGAAAAAGATCGTTTGGAGGATGCTCATGGCGGAAATTATTGAATTAAAAAATCTGACCAAACGCTTCGGAAGCGGTGATGCGGCGATTACCGCACTCGAAGGAATTGACTTGTCGATTGAACGAGGGGAGATCTTCGGCGTTATCGGTCTGTCCGGCGCGGGGAAAAGTACATTGGTGCGTTGCATGAATTTGCTGGAAGTTCCAACGGAAGGCAGCGTTTTTGTTGACGGAGAGGATCTCACAAAATTATCGGATCGTGCGCTACTGATGGCAAGACGATCCATCAGTATGATTTTTCAGGGGTTTTGCCTTTTAATGCAGCGGACGGCCTTGGAAAATATTTGTTTCCCAATGGAGCTTGCCGGTATTTCTAAAAAGGACGCACGCGTGCGCGGGCGTGAATTGTTAAAAATTGTTGGCTTGGAAGATCGCGAAAAAGCCTACCCTGCGCAACTCTCGGGTGGACAAAAACAACGTGTTGCCATTGCGCGGGCATTGGCACTGGAACCGAAAGTATTGCTCTGTGATGAAGCAACCTCCGCACTGGATCCGACAACGACACTTTCCATTTTGGAACTACTCAAAGAGTTGAACCAAACATTGGGTGTCACCATTGTGATTATTACACATGAAATGAAGGTTGTGGAACAAATTTGTTCTCGGGTTGCCATTATCGCAAATTCACATATTGAAGAAATCGGCGATGTCTCAGAGGTGTTTCGGCATCCAAAAACAGCCGCCGCCAAAGAACTCATTTTCCCGGCGGGTGAATCAGAGAAGTTCAGTAAAAACGGACCTTGCCTGCGTGTGGTTTTCGATGGTACGACGACAGAAAAACCAATTATATCCGATATGGTTTTAAAGTGCGATGCACCGGTCAATATCTTGTTTGCCGATACGAAAAATATCGACGAACGCATTTATGGTCATATGATTCTAAGATTACCCGAAAATCCAATCTTAGCGCAAAAAATGCTTGCGTATCTGGACGCGGAACATATAGAATACAGTGAGGAGGCGCAAGATGTTCACAAATGAGATGTTCATGCTGGTCATGAAAGAGTTGTGGGCAACCCTGTACATGACCATTGGCACCACTATTTTGGCGTACCTCATTGGTTTGCCGCTGGGACTGATTTTAGTGGTGACGGACACGGATGGAATCAAACCTTGCCGCCCCATCAATTCGGTTCTGGGCTTTATTGTAAACATTCTGCGTTCCGTCCCGTTTTTGATTTTAATGATCGCGGTTGTCCCGCTGACGCGTATCATTGTAGGCAAGGCAATCGGATCGACGGCAACTATTGTGCCACTCGTGATTGCGGCCGCTCCGTTTGTGGCGCGTATGGTAGAAAGTTCCGTGAAGGAAGTGGATCGCGGTGTCATTGAGGCCGCACAGTCTATGGGTGCATCGACCTTTCAGCTTGTCCGAAAGGTGCTTTTGCCGGAAGCAAAACCCTCGCTCTTAATCGGTTCTGCCATTGCAACAACAACAATTTTGGGATACTCCGCCATGGCAGGGATCGTCGGCGGCGGTGGACTGGGTGCAATCGCAATCAACTATGGTTACTATCGTGGGCAGGTGGATGTCATGCTGGTCATGGTGGTTATTTTGGTGATTATTGTGCAGGTGTTCCAGTTCTTTGGGAATTATATCGCACGAAAGAGCGATAAACGAATTCGGTAACAAATTTTTAATTTGTAAATAAAACATAAGGAGATTATCCAGCATGAAAAAACTTCTAGCACTGGCATCCGCAGTGATGCTAACCGCAGTCTGTCTCGTCGGCTGTGGAGACAAAGCACCCGCCGCTTCCGGTGGGAAAGATGATATCCGCACAACCACAATCGGTGCAAGCACGACACCACACGCAGAAATCTTGAAACAGTGCATTCCGCTGATGGAAAAAGAGGGCTACAAACTGGAGATCAAGGAATTTCAGGACTACGTGATGCCGAACGAAGCCTTGGACGCCGGCGATCTCAACTCCAACTATTTCCAGCACCAGCCATACCTCGACACCTTCAATAAAGAGCATAGCACAGATCTTGTTTCCGTTGCGAAGATCCATTATGAGCCGTTTGGTATTTACGCCGGTAAAACCGCTCAAATTGCGGATTTGAAAGAAGAAGCAAGCATTGCAGTTCCGAACGACGGTTCGAATGAAACCCGCGCACTTTTGCTTTTGCAACAAGAGGGTTTGATTACATTAAAAGACGGCATTGATGCCAAATCGAACGCAACGATTTTGGATATCAAAGACAACCCGAAGAAACTGAAAATCACAGAAATGGAAGCCGCACAACTGACAGCATCTCTTCCCGATGTGGATCTGGCTGTCATCAACGGCAACTACGCGATGCAGGGTAAATTGAATGTTGCAACGGATGCGCTTGCAACTGAGAGCGTCGATGGCGATGCGGCACAGACCTATGCAAATATTCTTGCGGTCAAAGCCGGTAACGAAGAAGATCCGGCCGTGATGGCATTGGTCAAATGTCTGACTTCCGATACAATCCGCGATTATATCGAAACAACATATAAAGGCGCAGTTGTTCCCGTATTCTAATCAAAATGAAAAATCCTCTCTTTCCATGGGTTCATGGAAAAGAGAGGATTTTTTTTACATTTTGTTATATACCACAATTTCATTCATTGCTTTTTTAGGGGAACGCGTTCCATCTTTTGCGG
>JAVVSI010000018.1:0-12438 GCA_036654315.1 Evtepia sp.
GTTCTAAAATTGAAAGAAATGTTGCAACGAGTTCAGATCGGGTTCGATTTTTATGAAACAATTTTTTCAATGTCTGTGTACCCTGTTGCAAAAGCGTTTTGAGTATTTGCTGTGCTTTGCGTGCGACGGGGTAGATCTCACGTCCAACGATACCGATAAACGACGCAGTACTCGGCGTTTTTTTACGATTGTTGCGTTCCAGAAGTCGAGACATTGCGTTCAAAAGATCGCTTGGACTATGTTGATACACTTTGGCAAAAGGGCGCGGTTCGGGCGCACGGATAAAAACATCGCGGCCATGTAGATAGTTTTGTTCCAAAATAGGGAGAATGGGTTTTAATTGTTCGAATTCTTCCTGATGCTTTCGTTCTTCGAGTGAACGCATGAGTTGTTCCAATTCGGAGAGGGCTTCTGTGTCGTCGGCTGATAGAAGCATTGCGGTTTTGATATAGAGAAGATGGGAGGCCATCGCAATGAAATCGCTGGCAACTTCGAGATCGGTTTGTGGTTGGTTGTCCATCCAGATCAAATATTGCTCCAAGATTTCAGAGATAGAGACATCGCGGATTTCCAGTTTATGTTTACTCAACAGGTGGAGGATCAGATCAATCGGGCCGATAAAATCGGAAATTCCCTTTGTTTTCAGAACCCCCTCTAAGTGATAGATTGGTTGTTCCATGATATGCTACCGCATCAGCGCAACATCATTGCGAACTGTTGCGCAAATGAGGTCATGGTTCCGAACAGGTCGAACATCCAACGTCGCGCGGCGAAGAGAGGGACATCCAACCAACCGAGCCACAGAACGAGCATTAAAAGAATCATGCCATACTGTTCATAACGCATCGCGAAATTGTAGGCACGATCCGGCAGGAACATCGCGAGGATTTTAGATCCATCGAGTGGTGGGAATGGGATCAGGTTAAAGATACCAAGTCCGATACTGAGTGACATGAGCATATAAAGGAAATCCACAAACATTGCGATGCCATTTCCCGATACGGGGAGTACACCGGTCATACCGAAGATAAAATTCAAAAGGAGCGCGGCAAGAAAAGCGAGGACAAAATTCGAAAGCGGGCCTGCAAGTGCTGTGATTGCCATACCGCTTTTTGGTTTTTTAAAATAGCGTGGATCAACGGGAACCGGTTTTGCCCAACCGAAGCCGACCACCACCATCATCAGTAAGCCGAATGGATCCAGATGGTGAATGGGGTTCAGGGATAAGCGATGGCTTTGCTTTGCAGTTGGATCGCCTAGTTTATATGCTGCGAAACCATGAGAAACCTCATGGATGACAAGACAAATTAAGATGGCAACAATGCGGAGCAAAAACGAAAACAGGTCTGTCCAATTGATGGCGGAGGCAAATGATGATGGCATAATTTCAGATCTCCTTTGGTACCACTTGTGGATTTCTCATTATATCAAAATTTTCTCTCTCTGACAAGGAAAATTTAGTCATCGACGACAAATTGAACCGAGACATTTGCGCGCCATTCATTGACTTGAGGAAAGCCAACAAATTTGTGTCTGGGCTTTTTGCGGAGACGTTCCTGTTGTGCGCCGTTCCATTCGATGATAGAGAGATTTGCATCACGAACGAGATATTTCACATGTTGTTTTTCTGTTCCCATGAACTGAACATCATTGTAATTGGCACGTAGGCCGAAAATGGGACGTTGGAAGCCCTCGCCATAGGGTTCCAAGATATGAAGTTCTTCGACCAGATCCACATTCAGATCAGAGGCATCCAAGATGTAATCAATGGTTCGTTTTTCTGCAAAATCGAAGTGTTGCAAAGCTGTATCTGAGAGTTTGGTGAACGCTTCTGAAAAATCAAAAAGCGTTTCTTTTTGAATACTGAATCCCGCTGCTTTTTTGTGTCCGCCATAGCCAAGGAGACGATTTGAAAGTTGATCCAAGGCGTTCTTGATATCAAATTCATCCACACTACGTCCGGAGGCTTTCAAAATATGATCACCCGCGTCCGCGAATACAATACAGGGACGGTTGTATTCTTTTTTCAGTCGACCGGCAATCAGACCGATCATACCTTCTGTAAACTGTGGATCATAGAGAATAATAGAAGAGCCAAGTGCATGAGGGTCAATCTGTTTCATCGCAATTTTCATCTGTTCTGTGGTTGATTTTTTACGGGATTCGTTGATCTGAGTCAAATGTTTGGCTGTCTCCCCTGCCCTGTTGAGATCCGTTTCCAGAAAAAACTCGACAGCAATATCGGTGGTTTCACCCATACGGGAAAGTGCGTTAATCATCGGCGCGTAGAGGAAGGACAAAGTATGGTGTGCCGTTACGTTTTTCACTTCATGATTTAAGACCGCGAAGGCAGGACGGGTTCCGGAACGAATGGACGCGAGTCCGGCCTGCACCAGCACCCGATTTTCACCGTGAAGCGGGACAACATCGGCGACCGTAGCGAGTGCAACCAAATCAATTGTGTGCATCACAGCTTGTGTATTTTTCCCCATGGCAGTATACAGCGCGAGCATGACTTTAAAGGCAATGGCAGTTCCGCAAAAGTCGTGGAATGGGTAGCATTCATCAAGCCGTTTGGGATCAATGACGGCCGATGCATCGACAGGTAGCGCACCGGTTGGTTCATGGTGATCCGTTACGATGACAGAAAGTCCTTTCGATTTGGCATAAGAAATCGGATGCGTTCCACTGATGCCATTATCCACGGTTAAGATCAACTTTGTATCGGGGTATTGCGCTAAAATTTGATCAATTCCATTTTCACAAATACCATAACCGTCGATGACACGGTCATTGCTATAGTAGTGGGTGACTGCCCCAATGGCACGCAAACATTCGAGCATGACGGCGCAAGAAGCACAACCGTCCACGTCATAATCATGATAAACCGTAATGGCAGTCCCCTGCTCCACAGCCTCTTGTAGGACAGAGACGGCGCGATCCATATCTTGAAATGCAAAATTTTCAAGACAGGCATGGAAGTCCGGGAACAAAAACGACGTCATTTTTTCACTTGTGTCGTACCCACGTTGATATAAAATATCGAGACAAACCGGAGAAATAGAAGATAAACGAGGTGTAAGCAATGCGGTAGGAGTATGTTGCTCATGATATTGATATGTTTTTTTAGACATGATACCGTCCTTTCCGAGTTTGTTCAGTGTATTTGATTTTTCATGTCTTGTCAATCGTTCCGGTAGATTGTTCTTTTTGAGTACAGGACTCTGTCCCATGGAAGAGAACCATTTGTTGATCATTGGTCCAGTTGATGGCAAGGGCATTGACGTTCAATCGGACACGTCCGTCCTCGCTGATTATTTGCGTTCAATCAGACAGGTTTCACAAGGCGCACTCTGTCCACCGCGCAGGGTGGTAAAGCAGAAGGCACCTGGCTGTGCAGTGGGAAGCAAGGCCAACATTTTATTGTTTGCATATTCGATCGAATGGGTTTGTGGATTGACCACGCAGAGGTAGTCCGGAAGAATGTTCAAAATTCCAAGATGGGTATGCAAATTTTCCAGTAGTGTGTCCTCTGTTTTTTTCTTGAATAAAAACACGCTCAATACTTTGGAAAGATAGGAGAGTTTTGCGATTTCCTCTGCCGTCCACACTCTGCGTATATTACAGTCATCAAAGCCAATGAAGCCAAATGTCTTGTCATCATTGGAAATGGTTACTTGCAAGGTGGCCAGAACGTCCTGTTCCTCTAAAATTCTACGAATATAGGGTGGTAAATCGCGAACATCGTTGCAGTAAAGCAGACCATTTTCGTCGAAACAGTCAAGGAAGGAATCCCCGTTGGAGGAAAGCTGCAATTTTTGCATACTGCCGATTTTACTGCTGATCCCTTTATTGCACCATTCGTAGATATTCTGTGTGGTACACTGGGCATTGTCATGCTCGAAAATCGAAACACGGCTCACGTTATACTGTTGCCCGATGGCGGCGAGTGCCATGTGGATACTGCTCTCGAAATCCTTACCTGTGTAGAGAAGATCGAAAATATAACTTTCCAAGCTATGCGATTTTTTCAGATTTTGAAGTTCATCGTCGTCTGTTCTGGTACTGTCAATTGGATAGGAGTCGGCATTCCCTTTTTGATAGAGGACAAAGCGGTTTTTCCCATTTTGTTTTGCCTGATAAAGTGCGGCGTCTGCTTTTCGGTACAGGGTTTCAAAGGAGTCACCGTCTGCCACAACAATGCCGATACTACAGGAGATTTTGCAGGCTTTCTGTTCTCCCACATAGGTTTGACGAAACAGCTCGGAAAGTTCGGTTCCTTTTTTCAATACACTGCCGGTACCCGAAACATTTTTCATCAAAACGGCGAATTCATCACCGCCCATACGCCCGATGATATCATTGTTGCGGAAAGCTTTTTTTAGTTTGGTGGAGATATCAATCAAAACCAAATCGCCAAAGGCATGACCCAAAGTATCATTGATCCCTTTGAAGTTGTCAATATCAAAAACCATGAGCGCGTGTCGACCGGAGGGAGATTCAGTTAAACTCTGATTTGAGAGGCTTGCCATCGTGACTTTGTTATAAAGCCCGGTCATAGGATCTTTCTGTGCCTGAATCCCGGAAAGGATCGCCTGGGTTTTCACCGAATCAATATCGGACATGAATCCCACCAAGTGTGATGGCTCTCCGTTTGCATCAAAGGTTAGGCTGAGATCAACTCTACACCAGAGATAGCTGTTATCATAACGGCGTAATCTCGCCTCATAGCTTGTGGTTTTGTTTTGTACGAGCTTTTGCATTTCCATTTTGGTGAGTGCGCAGTCGTCCGGGTGGAAGAAGTACTTGCTGACGGCATCCACAAATTCCTCCTTTGGCAAGCTGGCAAATCCACGCGTATCCGCCAAAAGTTGTTCGGAATTGATTCCAAAGATGCGTTGTGAATTTTCAAAGTGGGTATACAATTGTCGTTTCAAATCCACTTCGAAGAGTGTGCCGCTGGAGGCGTTAATGGCAACAGAAAATCGCCTTTCACTCCGGCGGAGTTTCTCCTCCTGCCGCATCATTTTTTGATTATGACGTCGGTTCGCAAGTATAATCCAAGCCATCATCAATGCGGATACAACCGTTAATTTTGCAACGAGCAGAAACACAATTTGGTTTGTAACTTTTTCATCTTTCAGCATAGGCGCGTCGGAAGAAAGGCTAAATGTGTACCAATCATTGATGTTGGTGGGTGTAAAACTGACAAAGCGTCGCTCGCCTTGATAGATATAGGCGAAGCTACCGCTCTCGCCTTTCGCAATCGCCGCTATAATTTCTGCCATGGAGCAGTCAACCAGAGTAGTTTTTTGAAAAAATGTAAGAAGATTTTCACCGTCCACCATTTTATCACTGTGGTCACTGGAAAGGATAATGGTGCCTTCCGCTGCGACGATATAGCCATAGCCCTGACTGTAATAGCTTGTATCGAGCAGGTGGTCGCCGGCAACGGTGAGGGGATAGCCGCCCAACAGCACGCCTGTAACGACACCATGATCCCGCATAGGGACAGCGATAATGATACTCTCCTCGTCACTGCTGGGGGTGGTCAAGGGCTGACTGACGTATGCTTCACCGTTACAGGCCTTTTTGAAATAGTCGCGGTGAGAGATGTCGGTCATGAACCCCTCATTCGATAGGCTGATGCCGTTCAGATCGCAAGCCGCCATTTTGGTAAAGCCACCCTCATTGACTGCACCTTGCAAGATATCCATCGTCTCTTTTTGGGAAGAAATATGCACCTCGGCTAAGTGACAAGCCAGCATATTCATTGTTGTAATCGTGGCAGAAATGCGGTCGTTAAATACTTTGTTATAGGTTTTGGAAACTTCGGAGAGTGTTCGATATGTCTCTGCCGTTAAGGCGCGTTGGATCTGCCGTGAGAAATCAAATATTATGATCACGACCATGACGATCAATACCAAAGTGGATCCGATTTTCACGGCAATGTTTCGATATTTCATATAGGATCACCCTCCAATGCTTTTTGTGTGATATCAGGTTGTCTGCGGCACAAAACAGATTGTCGCTTCTTGAATTCTGTGTTCTTTGATCGCGGTTACCTTGATATGTAAGGAGCAAGCGTCCACTTCAAACTCCGTGCCATCTTCCGGGATGGAGCCATAGCAGCTGAAAACCCAACCACCAAAGGTTTCGTACTGTTCGGTGGGCAATGGGATGCGGAGTTTTTCGGCGACCTCATCAAGGGCAATACTGCCGCGTACTTTCCAAGTTTCGGCATCCAGTTGTTCTAAGTAGAGGGGGGCATTTTCGTCCTTCACATCGTCAAAATCGCCAACGATCTGTTGTAGCAAATCATTCATAGTAACGATACCCGCCACGCCGCCGTACTCGTCTAAAACCACGGCAAAATGATTGTGGCTGTTCTTCATATGTTTAAATAAAACGTCGGCACAGATGCTTTCCGGGATAAAGTAGGCGGGTTTCACGGCTTCTTTCATCACCTGTTCACGCGATTTGTCTGTCAACCTGAAATAATCTTTGATATTTAAAATTCCGATGACTTTATCAACGCTTTCGTCGCAAATAGGATAAAGGGTAAATCGGGTTTCGTTCATTGTTTTTTCCCATTGCGCGGGCGTTTCGTCCATCCAAAGAAGGGCGATATCTGTTCTGTGGGTTGCAAATTCGCCCACAGTTAAGTCATCGAATTCGAATACATTTTGGATCATTTCCCGTTCTTCCCTATCAATCACGCCTTTTTGATTTCCCACGTCGACCATCATTCGAATTTCTTCCTCACTGACGGCTTCATCCTCGTCCTCGGGATCAATGCGGCATAGGCGGAGGATACCATTTGTAGACGCAGTCAGGAGCCATACCAGTGGTGCAAAGAGTTTTGAAATGAATGTAATCAGCCCGGACATACCCAGTGCAAGTGTTTCTGCTTTTTTCATAGCAATTCGTTTGGGGACAAGCTCGCCGAATACCAAGGTAAAGTAAGAGAGAATCAGAGTAATCACAATTACAGCCGCAGTATCCAAGGTAGCGATCGGAATGGTAAGACCGAGAGAGACAAGCCAGTTGACCAGCTTATCGGAAAAATTATCTGCCGCGAAGGCACTGCCCAAAAATCCGGAAAGGGTGATAGCCACCTGTATGGTTGCTAAAAAACGGGCAGGTTGTTGTGTCAGGCGTTCAAGTCGCAGGGCGCGTTTATCGCCTTGTGTCGCCATTTGGGCGAGTTTGTTGTCGTTCATGGAAATGACCGCAATTTCCGCGCAGGCGAAAACTGCATTTAGGGTAATGAGCAGCATTTGGAGCAGTATTTGCCATAAAATCGGATCGTTCAAAATCATTTCTCCTAGTTTCTTTTATTTGGTTCAGCCGGGTCGTGCCTGCAAAACACTTTCTACCTCAGTAATTTCACAAAACGCAAAAAGGCACACTCACTGTCCAAATAAGAACGTGGGTATGCCCGGTGATGATCAAACAATTGATCGTTATCATCGTCACTGCTATCATGATCCATAGCGCAAAAGCATCCTTTCTAAAAATGAGTTATGAGCCAATAGTAGCATATCCTGTCGATTATGTCAATTTTGGATCTGTCGTGGCAGAATCCTTACCTTGCAAGTTAAGGAATGTTTTGATATAATTAAGGAAATCTCAGATATAAATCTGTAATGCGTTCGAAAAACAGAAAGGATCTTTCATGAAGATTCCCAAAAAAGAAGTACTCCTCTACACCTCAATTCTTTTATCCGGATTTGCGATTGCGGTGATACTGTCTCTTCTCAGCTCACATATGGGTGGCGTATCCTCGACGATGGATGGCATAATCGTGGCACTGCGCCCGATTTTCATCGGGATGCTGATGGCATATTTAATCTACCCTTTGGTGAATTATTTAGAGAACGTGTTAAAAACGCGAGGATTGCGTCAAAAGACGGCGCGTTTTTCCTCCGTTGCCTTTGCTACGGTTACGCTTCTCGCTTTGGTTCTGCTGTTATGTTATTTTGTTCTTCCTCAGTTGACCTATAATATATCCACACTCGTTGGCAATTTGCCCGATATGCTCCATGATTTCACCCAAAATGCAGAACTCTTTTTAGAAAGTCATGGTCACTCGGCAGATATCGTCACTGATATGCTTGCCAAATCCAACCAATATCTGAATCATTGGTTACAGAATGATCTCATGAGTACACTTGCATCGCTTGCCTCCGGAATCTATAGTATGGCGAAATTACTGTTCAATCTGGTGGTTGGGCTGATGGTGATGGTGTATCTTTTGATGACGCGGGATCATTTTATCGGGCAGGGCAAGAAGATCCTCTATGCCGCCTGTAAAACCAGAAGTACCTGTACGACCATCTTAGGTACACTGCGGGATATCAACAAAATTTTCAGCGGGTTCATTACCGGAAAACTGATTGATTCTCTCATTATTGGTCTTATTTGCTGTCTGGTACTCAGTATTGTTAAGATGCCCTATACTTTGCTGATCAGCGTGATTGTCGGTTGTACGAATATTATTCCAATCTTTGGACCGTTCATTGGTGCAATTCCCTGTGCCTTTTTGCTGTTGTTGGAAAGTCCCTCTCAATGTCTGATTTTCATTATCTTCATTTTCATTTTGCAACAAATTGATGGAAATATCATTGGTCCTATGATTTTAGGTGATTCCGTTGGCTTACCTGCGTTTTGGGTGATATTCTCGCTTCTGGTATTTAATAGTATTATGGGCTTTTGGGGTATGATTCTCGGTGTCCCTCTTTTTGCTACCTTCTATTATCTCATCAAGCGTTTGGTCAATCATATGCTCACGAAACGAGATTTACCCGTTGATATTAACACATATATACATTTGGATAACATTGAGGACGATGGCGAGATTACCTATTTAAAACCGGAGGTGACAAAAAAAATAAAACACGAAAAACCAAATGATAAAAAACCGGGAGGTCCTGATTTATGACAAAGAGCAAAAAGCTCGCCCTCTGTGGTATGCTTGGCGCACTGATGATTGTAATTATGCTTTTGGGCAGTCTTTTTCCAATGGCAACCTATTGTTATCCTGCCATTGCCGGATTTCTTCTGATTCCCGTGGCACGAGAATGTGGCGGGCATTCTGCCGCTACGCTCTATATTGCCACTTCCCTACTGAGTTTGATGTTGATTCCGGATAAAGAGGGCGCACTTTTATTTCTGTTTCTTTTTGGTCTTTACCCTCTGATCAAACCTTATGTTCAAAAAATACACTTGCGTTCCATTCGTATTGTTGTAAAGCTTATTTTCTTTGATGGTATGTTTTTTCTTGCCTATCTGCTTTTACGCGTTCTTTTCATGCCGGAGCTATCCATGTTCGCATCACAGGCGATGGCAATTGTGTTTATTGTGATCGGAAACATCACATTTTTGCTTTATGATTTCTGTCTGGTTCAGCTTTCACTGATTTATGAATATAGGTTGCGCCCAAAGTTACATTTTAGAAATTAGCAAACGGTATGACAAGTATGAAAGAGGTTTTGGTATGTTAAAAAAAGTTTTAGTTCTATTTACCCTATGTGCCTTTACGCTATCCTGTAGCGTATTTGCCGCCGACCCCATAGTGGTGCCTGATGATCAGGCGGATGCTGAGGGTACGGTTTCGTTTGAAAACATCAATTCCCGTATGCACAAAAAGAATTTAGCGATTTTGTCTTGTCAGGAGCAGCTGGATCGTCAGGCAGCTTTTGACCGCGAGAAAAATTATAATGATCTTGTTGATATGATTAACAGTCTGGCAGATGCATCCTGGGTACTGGGAAACGTAACGGATGTCCCACCCGGTGTGGATGCGACGACTGCACACTCGCAGGCAGCGGAGCTTTCTAAGACGATTTCATCCCTAAGGACGCAATTGGATTCTCTCAAGAAGGAGGAATATGACAAGTTTTACGAAGAATTGACGCGACAAATGCAAACAACGATGGATCAGGTCATTTTAGGTGCAGAGACGCTATACCTCAATATTTTGAACTGTGAATCACAATTATCCGATTTAACCCGTGCATTGACTGCTTTGGATCGTTCACACGAGGAGTTGGAATTGCGCCATAAACTGGGGCAAGTGTCACAGATTTCGTTGCGCCAACTGGAGAGCAGTATTGCATCGACGAAGAACCAATCGGATAGTCTGCGGCTCAGCATGAGTAATATGAAAGCGAATTTGCAGTCTATGTTGGGAGAAACACCGAATGGACAATTGCTTCTCACAAAAACGCCGATGGTCACAACGGAAATGCTTCGCGCACTGTCCTATGATCGTGATCTCGATTCTGCAACAACAAAAAGTCTCACGATATTCCAAGCCAATAAGGCAATGGATACCGCACAAGAAACCTATGATGACATGGTGAAGCGGTATATTGCCGTACCGGAACATTCGGCTTTGATTGCGGCGAAGCATGACTATCAAGTTGCGACCTACACCCATACGGCTGCCATACAATCGTTCCAACTGTCGTTTCATACGCTATATAGTGCGGTTCCCGCCGCACAGACCGCGTTGACTGCGGCACAGGCGGCACTGGATTATCAAGATAGTGCCTGTGCCATAGCAGAAGTCAAGCACAAGCAAGGAAAACTGTCTACCTCCGCCCTTCTGACAGCGAAAGAAGATCGTGAGGCTGCGTATGCCGTATTGATGCGTGCGAACATCAGTCTGATCCTCGCGCATAATAATTACCGCGCGGCAGTAGATCATGGGATTGTGAAGTAAGCAGATTACTATTTTCGGCAGACTCCCCTACATCTCAAGTGGAGGAGCCTGCCGCAGAATAAAAAACTTCATAGAAATCGGAAAATGTTCTTGACATCCTAATGTGTCTATGGTACTATAATCTACGTTGCCAAACACAAAAGATATGCGCGAGTGGTGGAATTGGCAGACTCGCTGGCTTCAGGTGCCAGTGCTCGCAAGGGCGTGCGGGTTCAAGTCCCGCCTCGCGCACCATCGACTGATCATCCGAACTTTTCACCATTGGTGAAAGGTTCGGATGATTTTTTTATCCGGAGATAGCGATTTGCAAAAATAAGGGCGGCAGTTCACCCTGTTTATACCCCCTTTGGCAGACTGGAACAGTCTGCTATTTTTGTATGCGGTTTGGTTAAATCAAAGCTGCTTGCAATCATGTCAAACAGTTCACCGTCTGCAACATCGCCGCCCAAGGCAACCGTGTTCCAATGCACCTTGCTCATGTGCCATGCGGGAGTAACAGCGGAAAAAACTTGCCGCAAAAAATCCGCTTCCATCGGATCACATTTGAGATTGATGCAGAGCGTTCCGTTCCGCTCAAAAATGAGTGCAAACCATTTGCGATTTGCGGCATGACGCAAAATGGTGCTGTTTCTATCCTCAAACGGATAATCCTCCAGAGCACCGGGGTAGGTTAGACAATAGTCTATCAATTCCCGTCTCGTCATAAAACCACCTCTGTAACTCCGGTCGTCTGCGGTTTTTCACAGTTCATATCGGCGCGGTAGAGTGCATAGTTGTTCTTACCGTGGCGTTTCACATCGTAAAGCGCGGTATCCGCCTGTTTGTATAAAATGTCAAAGGTATCCCCGCCGGTATGGCTTATGGTAGCACCAATGCTGCCGTGAATGGGATAATCCGCGTGTTCGCCCACGCGCAGTTCCGACAGCCTGCCGACCAACGCGTGCAGGATACCGGAAAGCGTTTTGGAATCTACCGCAGCTTGGAGAAATACCAAAAATTCGTCACCGCCGATGCGTCCCACCAGGGCATGAGAACCAAAATGGCTACGCAAAATATCGGCAAAGGCGCGGATGGCACGGTCACCCTGCATATGTCCCAGACTGTCGTTGATGATTTTCAGATCATCCACATCAATCATCACCAATGCGCAGGGGCTGTCCCCCTTGGTTTCCAGCAACAGCTTCATTTTTCTCTCTATGGCAGTGCGGTTATATAAATCCGTAAGCCCGTCGGTGTCCGCCCGCTTGAGCATATCCAGCTCCTTGATTTTCGTCCGATCAATATCTCGAAACAGAACATAGATCAGTACGTCCTCCGCGTAGGGGTCTGCAACCAGCTCCACGGTAATGCGCACCCATTTTTTGTGATCGCCACAACAAATGCATACTTCAGTCTCTTTTTCAGTATTCCCCTCGGCAAATTCATCCAGCAAGCAGTTACGACTGAAGAAACGGCGCATCTTGTCTCTATCCTCCGGTGCTATCAGTGTTTGAATTGCCGCTTTCATCATCTCAATGGGTTCCCCATCTAGGTAGCCGGAGATATAGGGGAGAGCAAGGCCACCGGCGTGGGTAATTTTCACTTCGGTCAAATTGGCTTCAAAGTACAGCATGGAGGCCTTGGAGAGCTGATTGATATGCTGGGTCATGCGTTCAAACGCCAGCTCCTGCTCGTGCTGCCGAGTGACATTCTCAATGGAAATCACCGCT